>DEYT01000071.1:0-15608 GCA_002364975.1 Opitutia bacterium UBA3151
GCACGTGCTGAACGAAACTGATTTCTCATGAAACGGTTTTGGATCGTTCTTTCGCACAACCTTAAATTCTCGGTAAGCCCAATTCCACTCCATATTAAAGCAGACAACAAATTGGATAGTTGAAAGAGTTCAGACATTAATAAAATTTTACCAAAAAGAGGTAATTTGAGTAACGAATGGTCTAGTGCAACTCCCCCCTTTTCTGTTTTACTCCATTGAACAACAACTCCAATAAATATTATAATCCCAACTAGAAAAAACGGTCCGATCGTTAAGAGAACTTCAGAACCATTGATAAGAATTTTCGACATTAAGTTTAATTCTCCTCCAAGTGAATCAAGCATCTCCTCAATTTTTTCCAGTAAAAAAAACAAGAAGAATAAAACCACTCCGAAAGCCATTAAACAAACAAAGATAGGGTAACTCATGCTGCTCAAAACTTTGGCACGAATTTCCCTCTTCTCCTCCAAATACGAAATAATTTTTCGAAGGATGGGAGAAACATTTCCAGTCGCTTCTCCAGCCTCAATAACGAATGTAGATGATTCACTGAAAAACTGAGGTAGATGTCGCATCGCTCTGGACAAGGTTCTACCCTCCGTTAACTCTCTCCAGAGAAAACCAGCTATTTCTTTTTGTACTGGATCGGAAAGCCTTTGATTCAACAGCTTAACCGCATCGGCAACGGGCATACCGCTTCCATGAAGCTCGACCAACCTTTTGAGAAATTCAAGGCCTACTTTTTCTCCTTTTGCTCCACCCTTAACAAAGCCTTTTAAACCAGAAGTTTTATTTTCTTTGCTCTGAGAATTCTTTGCGTTTTTCTTGGTCCCAACCTCTGCAGAAGCAGACTCGGAAAGATCAAGCTTTAAAGGAGTTAGGCCTTTCGATCTTAAATCCTTCCTTGCCTCCTTTAAGCTTCCTGCAACGACATTACCCGAAAGTGTCTTGCCTTTCGAATTTACTCCCAGATAATTAAATTCAGGCATGCTTTACACTACTGTAACTCAGTAACAGGAGGGAGTGTTTGATCAACCTTTGATGACTCCACAGAAACTTCATCCTCATCCATCATTCCATCTGCGTAACGAATAACTTCTTCAAAAGTGGTCAAACCACGCTTAATTTGAGCCCATCCAGTTTCCTGTAAGGTACTCATGCCTTCTTCCAATGCGATCTCCCGAATATCGGGTGCAGAAGCACTTTTAATAACTAAGCTGTGAATTGAATCGCTCATTTTCATAAGTTCAAAAATCCCAACACGGCCCCTGTAGCCTAAATTTTGGCAACTCGGACAACCTACGGCCTCTAAGACGGAATCCCCAAACTTACACTCGTCAATGTCAACTCCCAATAGGGCAAGCGAGGCTTGCAGGTCCGACTTTTGCATTTGAGCAGGCATGGCACATTTTGAACATAATCTTCTGACTAGCCTTTGGGCTATTACCATTTCAACGGAGGAAGCAATTAAGAAAGGCTCGATTTCCATATCAATCAATCTGGTAATAGCTCCCGGAGCATCATTAGTATGAAGTGTACTCAAAACCAAGTGTCCAGTTAAGGACGCACGAATAGCAATATCAGCAGTCTCCCGGTCACGAATTTCACCGACCATAATTACATCCGGATCTTGTCGTAAAATTTCTCGCAGGGCACTGGCAAATGTAAATCCAATTTCTGAATTAACCTGAGTCTGATTGATTCCTGCAACCTCGTACTCAACAGGATCTTCAACCGTCATGATTCTCCTTTCCGGTTTGTGAATTCTTCGAATGAAAGCAGTCAAGGAGGTTGATTTACCAGAGCCGGTCGGGCCGGTAACCAAAACAATACCATGGGGTTTTTCAAGAATATTGACGATATTCTTCTCATCCTTTCCTAATAACCCAAGTTCTTGCATGGAAAGAGGTTGAGATTTTTCATTGAGTAACCGTAAACTTATGCTTTCCCCATAGAGAGTCGGTAAAGTAGATACTCGGATATCTAAATCACTTTGCCCATGACTAAAATTTATACGCCCACCTTGCGGTCTTCTTTTTTCAGATATGTTGATGCCACCCATTATTTTTATTCGGGAAATAATCGCATCCTGAAAACTACGAAGGTTGTCGGGAACACGCACTGGAACAAGTTGCCCATCAATCCGATACCTGATTTGCAAAGTTTCTTTATGCGGTTCGAAATGAATATCTGTGGCACGGTCCACGATCGCCTTCATAATAACTTCATTTACAAACCGGATAATCGCAGCATTTTGATCCTCTAAATCATCTTGCTGATCTTCCTCTCCATCCTGATCGAGGTCAGAGTCATCCAAGCTTTCAGCACCAATACCAAAGTTTTCAGTTATGGCACGTGTAACTTTCTCTGGAAGGCCAAGATACCAAATGGGTTTTTTACCCGAAACGGCATAGACCCACCGACTCATTCTTGGCGTTGGGGGCCATAGGGTAAGCAGATGCACTTTATTTCCCTTAGAATTTAGACTCAGATTACTTTTACCCACACTTTCAGACTGCTGAATTCCTTGTTGTAGCACTTCAACTAATTCTTCAGTAGGGCAAGGTTTGGTAAGGATTTTGAACACTTGCCCTGAATTAATAGCATCTTTGGCAATTTCAAAATCAGAATGCCCTGTGATGAGGACGCAGACAATCTTTGGATCAATTTTGCGTATTTCAGTGATCATACTGGAGCCACTCATTCCAGGCATTCGCATATCCGACAAAATAATGGAAAAACCCCCTACCTTCTTAAAAACTTCAATCCCCTCATCACCACTTGAGGCCACATGCACCTCAAAATCATTTCGCAATTGAAGCTGAAAGCCTTTCAAAATCCCTTCTTCGTCATCTACGCACAAAACCTTTGGTTTTTGAACACTTTGCTCCATCGCATCAATAGGCAAACAACTATATGAATGAATCAGCCGCAAAGGTAGGATTTTGGTAGGATTACTAGAAAGCTCAAAATCATCAACAAAAGTAAGGTCTAATCTTCTTGATATCTCTTTGATGATAGACTCTACCGATTTTGAATCTTTCGAAGCAAGCAACCTAGCCCGATCTTCTCGGTTTGCACCCAAGATATTCAGCCTGTCTAGATCAGATAAATCTGGCCACCAATCCATGTGGTCTTGGAGTTCCAAATCAAGTTCGTGCAACGAACGATTTGTATTTTCTCCTTCGTCAATATCCTCGGTTTCCTCTTCTTTCATCTAAATAAGCAATTAAGGGGTAGTGATCGTTGGTTTTCGAGGTGGAATTTTCACGCGAGGGAGATTTGTATTTGGAAGACGAATCGGAGATTTTGCCGGAGCGGCAGTCTGTTTTTTCTTTACGGGTTGGGCACTGGGTACTGGCAAGATCTTATGTTGCGAAGCTTTAAGGCTCAAAGTTTGCCCCCCTTTCATTTTGACTACCTCCGTTTCAGGATTGAAACTTTCAATTTGAACTTTTCCATCGTCAAGACTTTCCCCTTTCTTTAGCCAATAACCTTTGTTTTTAACTTTGTCAAAAAGAGCAAAGTGCCAGGTTCCCTCAAACTTAAAGAATCCGCGTAACTCCAAGTTGGAGTTTATCGGCTTTGGAGACGGCGGTGGAGGTGCTGGGTTCACAATTGAAGTTGGCTTACGATTCTGACTTCCCGGCCTTAAAAAAGGGTTACCTTGAGCATGGGTCGAAAGCTGAAATGCAAAACAGATTACAAAAAGTAAAAAAAATAAAACCTGCATTCTCATCTTTATCATAAGAGTTTTGGAGGAGTTGCAGGCATGTCTTGCGGATTCTGCTTTATGTTTTCTCTTCCGTTGATGTCAGGCATTCCCAAGATCTTACCGGAGGGAGAAACGAACTTTGGAGCATAAGTCCCCTCAATTCTAGTATCAATAGAGTTTATATTTTCCAAGGTTTCATCAAAATCGGGTTTAATAATGGTTGGCCTGAGGAAAATAAGCAGTTCAGTGGGCGTATATTTAACCGTCTTAGGACGAAAGAATTTTTCGCCAAAATAGGGGATATCGCTCAACAAGTTATATTTTGATTCTGTTGAATCAACCTGTACTTCTTGAAGGCCACCCAAGACAATTATTTCTCCGTCACGAATGGTCACCAGTGATTTTGCTTCCCTGACTTTCTTACCAGGCAAAGACTGGCCTTGATAAGTATTACTTTGAGTCTCATCAAATTTTTCTGCCTTAACTTCCACTTCCATAAAAATAGACCCCTTGGAAATAATGGTGCCGTTTTCATCCATTTTTGGAAGGCCGATTTTAGGCTTCTTGATTTGAAGTTCGGTCTTTGCGGTAATTTGATCACGCTGTCCAGTATTGGAGCCTTCCGTAGTTGAAACATTGCCATAATAAGTAGGGACAACAATATTTCTTTCATCTTCGATCAAAATATGAACCTCAGGAGCATTGTGCGAAACCATGAGAGATGGAGTGGAAAATATGCGCACATCATTCCGCTCAGAAGAAAGGGCAAAAATCTGATCCCACCGAATGCCAGTAAGTTCCCAATTCTGAATTTGAAAAGGAATGGAAGTATTTAGACCAGGTACACCAAGAATTCCTTGCAAGGTTTCATTTTGCACCTGATTTATTGTAACATCACCATCAGTTCCCAGTGAACTGTCACCCGTTGTGGTTGTAGTTACAGGCTCTCCGAATAGACCATCGGCTCGGGGTCCTCTCGCATACTTTGACCACTCTAGTCCACCAAACAAGGAATCAATTCCTCTTTGATTTTGCTCGGTTAGATCGACCATTACAAAAATAGTATCTATCCGGGCAAGAGGGAGTGGCTGGTCTAAAGACTCAATCATTCTACCTATTTCTAAAATGTCCTCCTTGGTACCATAAACAAGTATGGCATTACTTCTTTCATCGGAAGATATGGTGATGAAGTCGCTGAATTCATGCGAACCCTCTCCTCCGCCGGTATCTGTACTTGCCTGCTTGGCGTTGGCTGCAGGACTGGGTGGTGTTGTCCCTTTGCTCGCTTCATTATTTGTATTTCTCGCTGTAGATTTGTTACCTTGGATTTGTTGCTTTATCCGCTGTTGGTTTTTAATTACCTCGTCCAAAATGGATTGAATATCATTTGACTCTGCATGCTGCAATTTGAAGAGCTTACTGGTTGTCTTCATCTTGATTGGGGCATCATAGGTTTCCAAAATAAATTCTAAAGTTTCCTTGTTTTCTTTTCTCGTAACGATGATCAGTTTACCTGTTCTATCATCAGAATCCACATTAGTGGTACCTCCAAGAAAAGGTTTAAAGCTCCCGTCAATCATAGCCTTAAGCTTACTCTCAAGCTCTCGGGCACCGGCATGTTTCACCGGCCAAACAATCCATTCCATACCCAGGTCTTCTCTTCGGATTGGTTTATCGATCGTAGTTAATAATTTCTCCATTCTTTGAAGATTTAATAGTGAGTCGGTTACAAGAATGCTATTGGCTTTCTCGAACACCAGCAAGGAACCGACATTGGGGGTTGCAAAGGGGTTCAACTGCTCTCGGACTTCAATAGCTGGAGCATATTCCAAATGGAACATTTTCACATATATCCTCTGGCTTGGTCGAAGGCCGATAGCAGGGCCATCAAGCCAAATGGGAACATGCACATTGATTCCGGATGCTGGTACCGCTTTAAAGAACAAATCATCCATCTTGGTAATTCCTATACCATTCATGGCTAGCAAACTTTCCAAGGCTCTAAGAGTTTCCCGCTTGGTCAAAACGCTCATGCTGTCAAACGTGATTTTAACTGCAGGTAAATTCTGGGGGCGCAAAATGTAACGCCCGGTAATCATTTGAATCATGTCCAAAATCATATTGGTATCATGATCCCGTAAGCGCAACCGCTCCATCGGGTCATCCAAACCAGCAATCAGAGACAACTCATCAGGATCCGTCAATGCACCGAGGGGAAACGGAGCATCGCCGAAATCTTCAGCTTCCTGAGTCGCAGGTGGAATGGCAGCAGGTGGAGAGCTTTCTTCATTCAAAGGGACCTGAGAAAAAAGATTTCCAGCCAAAAAAATGAGTTGGAAATGAAAAGTTAGGAATAATTTCATTGGTTTATAAATTCTACCGAGCTCACCTCAAAGGTCGCGTCGTAAGTTGTAGCATCATAGGGTCGGCTCTTGGGGGGATAATTCGGTTTAATTTTTACTTCGCTCAAGAACATGTAGGGACGCTCTTCCCTTATCAGGTTGGCATATTCCTCCACTTGAGGATAACTGGCTCGTTCAAAAGTAATCTTAATTCTATGCTGTGAATATCTATCCCGTTCTACAGTATCCAATTCACGATAATCTCGTTGGGGGAAAACTTTGTCAGCAAGACTGGATGCACGATTACTCAAATTTTTCTTATCATAGCTTTTGTTCTTTTGCTCTAATTTTTGTTGCTCCAGAGCTTTTTGAATAAACGGCTTAAGTTCAATGTACTTACTATATTGAGTCATATTATGCTCAGCATCATCCAGAATTGAATACTCACGAATTGCATCTTGAATAACCATTTTGTATAGAACAACGAGTAGAACGAGCCATAAGGTAATCACCAGTAAGTTTTGCTCCCGGTCCGAAAGCCTAAAGAAGAGCTTTTCAATCCCCTTCATCCTGGCTCTGCCTCCCTGGGTAAGGTAGATTCTTCAGAAGCTGATTGTTTCGCAGGCTCTTCCATTAAATCAAATTCAATTTCAAAGGTGGTTTTTCCACCATCACTTTCAATTTCACGAATTTCTTCCCCTGAACGGTTTTTTCGGATGTTAGCAACCTTGTTCTTTTCTAAATTTTCAATGAAAGTATTGATCGCTTCCACATTTTTGCCTTGTCCCTCGAGTTTGACCTCGTTTCTACTTTCAAAATGAGCTTGGGAAAACCATAGTTCAGGCCCGTCTTGTCCAAAACCACGGTGACTACCCAAACGGCCAAGAGCTCCAAATACATCAATTCCACCAAGTTTATTCTGCCTGAGCTTTTCCAATAGCTTTTGGTCTTCCCTAACCTTAGGTACCTCCGCATACATTCGCTGGGCATCCGCTGCTTTACCTGAAGAAAGAACCTTCAAATAACTGACCCCTGCGAGTAAAACCAACACAGCAGCCATCCCAAAACCCCAACTCATCATCGCTTGCCATCGTAAGCGGGAGAACCTTCTTCTCCTTTGTTCCGATTCTTTAAAAACTGGAGGACGGAGGTCCACATTCCATAGTTTATCCGCACCAAGCAAAACATTTTGTTCAAGTTCTAATTTAGGATCCTTGCCAACCAGCCACTTGTGCTCGAACTTGAAGTAACCATCTTTAGTTCTGAAAAATTCTTCGAGAACGAGAATGTCAGTTTCCAAATCATAGTGCTCCAAATCTACGAGAGATAGGAGTTTCCCTCGTGCGATTCCGAGAGCCTCTTCATCTTCAGGATTAACGGGAAAAGAGAAAATTGCTTTGGGTACTGGACATTCCTTCTCGAAACAGCCAGCACTAAGCGTTTCTTCGTGTAAAAGTAATCTTGTGGTAGGCTTCTCAAAGTTCGCCCCAAAAAGAGAAATAAAAGATGGAAATACCCTTCGGAATAATTCTAAGTTTTGCCAACCAAGATTCCTGAGCTTCGAAAAAGGAGTAGCAAACAAAAATATATGGTTCGTTTCGGGAGAATTATAAAATCCCCATGCTAACTGATCAACGGGGTAAGGTGAAAATTCATCCTTTTCAAGGACTCCTAAGACTAAGTCCTCGACTTCTTTTTCCTCAACCGACTCTGGGCAAGAAATACATTCACAAAAGAAATGCTCCCCTGGTATAAGAAGGGTTATTTCACGCAGTTCACCAATAGGCAGGCTAGAACCATTGTCAGGATTATCCTCCATTCAAGCTAATACTCTACCCAAAATCAGTGCTTCAGTCGATCAAATTCTCGTTTTCTCTCAAGGATATAACCCGTAAAGGGTATTTGATTTTTTGGTTTTGAGGACTGATTGGTTTGATGTTTTTCCGAGACTCGGCCGAATTAGCACCAGGAATTGCTCTGTCTCGACCAAGAATGACATGCAATTGAAAGTTTGCTTTACCTCTTGAAACGGTGATTTCGATCCGAAACATGCTCGCGACCGTTCCAAGTTTAATCCCACTTTTCTGAGCTAATTGACCTAGAGCCGGATCATTCATGGACATAAAAAAACTAGACTCTTTGGAGTAGGAACTGGGTCCGCTCTTTAATTCCTCAAAAAGGTCTTCATCCTCTCCACACAGAAAACGGAGAAGGAAATCAGAAGCTCCATTGACATTAACTGCACCATCGTGAAAAAAAGTAAAAGAATTACGGAAATTTAATAAATTCTCAGTTTCTCTCCCGTCTTCTTCATAGAAAATTCCAGTGTTATCAGGATCATCATAGTCGAAGGCAAAACCCTTGATCATCCTGAATTCCTCAAAATTCTCAATTTTTTTCCCAGGAGTAAAATAAGGAGGATCCAAATCCTCATAATAATCATCTTCCGCACCCTCATCCCTATCTTCATCATCCGCGTCCTGCCAATCCATGATAGCGTCATAAAATGGCTGTCCGTCATCTTCATCGACAAGAGATTCACCGGCAAACATGGAGGCAAATAAATTTATCATGTCTTTTTCCCGGGTTGAAGCAAAGGGAACCTTTCCTGATTCGTCGGTTATTTTTACCTTCCAACTTACATTCGGTTCAAAAGGTAAAATATCAGCATATTTCAAGGGGTCCCCCCAACCTTGATCCGGAGAATACAGGGTTCTTTCAATCATAAAAAATTCATTCAAAACACCAACAGTCAGATCTAGAACCGAGTAAGCATGAATTCTTAAATTATCGCGAAAATGTTGCTGGCTTACATATCGCATTTCTTGAATCGTCTCTTGCATCAAACGAGTGGCAATAACCGAAATAAGCAGAATAAGCACGAGAACAAAAATAAGAATCGATCCTGCCTTCGCTCTATTTTTTTCTTTTTTCAAAAAGAATCCTCCTCCAGCCCGTTGGGTGCGATTCTTTCTACTGCCAAGGTAATGGTACGTTCCAAGTCTTCTTCCTCCCATCGAAAGACCAATTTTATAAAAGCTGGAATTCGAAATTTACCCGATTGAATATTTTCCTCCAGATCATCTTCTACTTTCCATTCTTTAATGTCTCCTTCTTTATCGTCCTCGTCTCCATAATAACAGTAAAATATCTCATCGCAGAAGCTACTGATTGGAGTTTTCCGAAGATCACTTTCATCTTCCGGTTCCAATTTTCCTTTTTCATTCTTTTCCAACTCCTGTAATTCTGAAAACCAAAGAAAGGATAAACCTTCACGATCATCAAAATACAAGTAGGTATGCACTCTGGTTGCCACTCCATTGGGCCAAACAAAGAGAGGTGGTGCTTCACGCAGGTAAAAATGTACCAACGGTTCATCAGAATCAGAGAACCCAACGGGTCTCTGCAAATCAACGACCGAATTTCCCGTTCGATTTGCCTGGGGTAAACTCGCCTCCTCCAAGGTTGCATGCAAGAAATTTGCTACACCACTGACATGAGCATCGAAGGCATCCCGAGTTGCCGGACGATTGGCCCAAGCCTGTGAAACTGTAACAAGTAAGGAAACTGCTCCTACCAACAACATCCCGCCAATGGCCATAGCCAGCAAAAGCTCAATCATGGAAAAACCCCGCTTGCTCACTATCTTTGCCTTTCCTCTTTCATTTCCCTTATCTTATCTCTTTTATCCTCTAATAACCTGGAGCGTTTGGTTGCAAAATCAGATTCGTTTGCCCATCCAGGTCGAAGGAGGAACATTTTCGAAATTCGCTCGCCTGGCTCGATCCCGATTTCATCATTGCCTTCGTATTCCATGGTTAAAACCACACTGTACAAATCAACTACCTCTGTCATTTCTATTTCGGTTTCCCAGGTAATCTCCCCAATTGTCAGAGCCTTAACCTCACCCCCATCTTCTATTTCTTCGTAACGATGTTCCTTGAAAATTTGACTTCTTGCCCAGAGTAGATCCTGCTCCATCTCCCTGGTATCTTTCATTAACCTCATGGTCCGCGATGCGACCGAAATTCCATCAACAAGAAAAACTGCAGCCATTCCAAACAAAGCCAGAGCGATCAAAACTTCAATCAGCATAAACCCCTCGCCTGATTTAACTCCCCCTCTCTGGAAGTGAAAATAACTTCGCCTCATTGTTCAGTTTTTAACACATATCCAGAAAATGGATCAAAGAACAACTCGTTTTCTTTTCCCCGAAAATCAATTTGAGCTCGAAAAGGAACACTACTACCGGCATGAAAGTGAACTCTCCTCAAGTTTAGATTATCATCATCATATTCGGTTTCATCGCCATCCACCCCGGATAAGGGTCCCAAACCAAAAAAACTCACCTTGGGTAGGTTCCCCTCGATCTTCGTAATTGACTGATCCATTTTTTGGTAAACACCATGTTCTGCAAGCGAAACCCCCATTGAATCTGTGACTAAAAAAGTAGCGTTTTCCTCAAAATAACTAAGGTATGTCGAACGTTTTCTTTCACTACTAAAATAGACGGCATCAAGAACAGCCTTTTTTAGTACCCGCTCGGGAGGTTCGAAGTTAGCACCCTTTATGAATGCACCTAAATTTCCGGCTACAACACCTGCAAGTACCGCCAATAAGGCAAGAACGAGCAATATCTCGATCAAGCTAAATGCTCGAATGGATACCGCCCGCTTTGGTAAAATCAACTCAATTTCCAGTATCCCAGTTACCAATTATCTTTCCATCCGGAGCAGATGTAAATAAATCAAAACTACTAGGATTATTCGTTCCCGGATATTGATACTGGTAGGGTTTTTTCCAAGGGTCATTAAGATCGGAAGCCCGTTTTACAAAAGGAGGAATTCCGTCAGGCGGATTTTGTAAATCACTTAAGCTTGAGGGATACTCTCCAACAAGGGTGAGGTAACTGGTAACATAAGCTTCGCCAGTGCTGTTTACCCATTGTTGAGCTGCCTTAACTTGGGAACCGCCAAAAATGCCTCCTATGTTGCTCATAGTTAAAGTTGCAATCACCCCAATCAATGCAAGCACGATAAGGATTTCAATAAGGGTAAAGCCCTTTTTCCTCCTCTTTAATAATGTAGTATAATAGAATGCTTGAGTGTAATTCATTCTCTAATTTAATAAAAACACCCCAACGATTGCAAGCATTCTGAGTAATAACGAAGAAGTACAAAACGAATAGACTTGCCCAAAGCTATCTTACAATTACGAATACTAATGTGACTTTAGCAGATTATTTACCAGTACTCATTCAAATCCTTATTGTCATAGGTATTGGTGCGGGTATTCTGATTGCAAGTCATATTTTTGGCCAACGGGCGGCAAAAAGTAAAATCAAAGACTCCCCATATGAATGTGGTTTAGCATCAGATACCGGTGGTGAAACTCGTTATTCGGTTAAATTTTACATTACTGCCATGCTTTTCATCCTTTTTGACATTGATGTAGTTTTCCTCATCCCCTGGGTATTATCTCATCGAGACTTCGTGGCCGCAGGTATCCCGATTTTAGGACCTATGCTGTTCTTCACCTTCGTGCTAGTTGCAGGTTTGATATACGAATTGAAAAGCGGTGCCCTAGAGTGGGAGAAGTAATTAAACCTTTGACTCTTCGTGCGGAGATTTCCGCCTAGCAAATGAGAATAGATCTCTACATTGCAAGCTCTCGAATCATTGATCTTTCCAGTAAAGATCTGATGTCGGCTTACGCGGAATTGATCGACACCTTTGGTACCTTGCTACCCACTCCGGCAAAAAGAAAAAAGATTCTTAAAGAACTCGTTGATCGAGAACACTCCATGACCAGCTACATTGGTGAAGGGGTTGCCCTACCCCACGCACGAGTCGATATGAAAAGACCCTATGCCTTGGCTATTGGTAGGTGCCCAGCAGGCCTAGCTTTTGAAGGAAAAGATAGTTACGAGGATATTCGATTCGTATTCCTACTTCTTGCCAGTAAGAAAGCGAAAAATTATCTCTCCTTTTTAGCTTCCTTGGCTCGTGCCTTTCAGGACAAATCCATCATGGACCAGCTCTGGATGGCCAGGGAAAAAGCGGAATTTAAGAGAGCGGTTCGAAAGGCTTTTATCGGAACGGATGACCGACCAGCCCGGAGAAGAACCAAATTCAACAAGTTACTTACGGACGAAGCGGCTAAGATTGCAAAGGCCGCAGAATGTTCGACTATTCTTGTTTTTACCGATGTTTTCCCTCCTAGCCTAACCCCAAGAATGACCTTTCCAAACTTCAAGGTCGTACTTGCAGGAGAAGGCGTATCAGAGGAAGACAAAGGCCATCACCGGGCAGATGCCACCCTCGCAGTCCGTACTCTTTCTCGCTCGAGGCTATCTCAATTAAGAGCCGCAATTTTATTAGGTCTAACCCGCGATATTTTTGGTTTCCAGGACCGGGTTTGTTGTATTGGAGGTATACCTGGAAGTGGTCAATTTGATACTGTTTTAGTTGTTGATGTGGATGAAGAATTTGAATCCGTGATTGGACAAGGTGACGAAATGTTACCCAACGATGTCTCCGCTGAAGCTTTAGAAAGAGTTACCGCAATTGCTACCGATCTTGCTACCGCTGGTCGAGAGGGGCAATCCATTGGTGCTATGTTTATCCTCGGAGATCATGAAGAGGTTATCAAGAGATCCAAGCAGCTTGTACTCAACCCCTTTCATGGATATGGCCCTGAAGACCGAAGTATCCTAAATCCTTTTATGGATGAAACGATCAAAGAACTTGCTCTTATTGATGGTGCTTTCATCCTTCAGGGTAACGGTGTTGTCGAATCCGCAGGTTGCCTGATTCAAGCCAAAGCGTACGAAATTGAATTACCCGGTGGTCTAGGTACTCGTCATGCTGCTGCTGCCGCAATCACCCATGTTACCGATTCACTTGCTTTGGTTGTCTCTTCCTCCGGGCAGGTTACCTATTTTCGGAAAGGTAGAATGTTCACCTTGTTTGAGAAGTCTGAGGGTCGAGCCCTGTAATTTTTTTAAATGTCCAATTTAAATGGCTCGACTCCTTCACGAATCGGTTTTTTCGGAGGATCTTTTGATCCAATCCACAACGGGCATCTGTTCATCATTGAAAAATCCATTCAAGATTTTGAACTCGATCTTCTCTTTTTATGCCCTGCTTATCAGGCACCATTGCGCGAACAAAAACCCATATTCAATCCTGTTCAAAGGCTGGAAATGGCTAGATTGGTCGCTCATTCAAATCAAAAAATGGAGGTTCTTGATTTCGAAATTAATCAGCCAAAAACATCCTTCACTTATGAGACAATTCAAGAGGTCAAGAAGGGTTACCCAAAATCTAAAATCTTCCTTGCAATTGGTCTCGATCAATTCGAAAAACTTTCAACTTGGCGATGGATTAGAGAACTATCCAAAGAAGTTCACTTTATTGTCTTTGCCCGAGGTCAAACCAATACCCCTGCTCCTGCCATCTCGGATATTCAATACACCTTTATGCAAAATCCATTGATCGATATTTCTTCTACACAAATTAGAAAGTGTCTCCAGAATGGAGAATCCGTTGCTCACTGGATTCCAGATGTGATTCTCTCTTACCTAGAAAAAAATAACCTTCTACGACAAAAAGATACTTCATGAGCTTTTCCATTCCAGCACACAAAAAGGAACTAAAGAACAACCTTGCCTTGGCATGCGATTCCTTGACCGACAAAAAGGCAGAGGACCTAAGGCTTTTATATTTTGGAGACAAATCCCCGCTAACCGATTGCTTTATAGTGGCTACTGGTACTTCGGATCCTCACCTCAAAGCTCTAAGAAACAACCTCGAGAAAACTCTGAAGGAAAATAAAATTGAAATTCTTTCGCAGGATCGATTTCAACCCAGTGGTTGGCTTGTACTGGATGCCATTGATTTTGTGATACACTTATTCTCGAAAGAGCAGAGAAAACATTACGCCTTGGAACATCTTTGGAAAGATGCCGAACAAATGGAGCCAGAAGACCTAAAAAAATAAATACCTAAGATTCATGGCTTAGCTTTCATGAATCAATTTAGAAAATTTCAAAATTGCAAAACTATGATCAACCGCCGCTCCTTCCTCAAGCAAGGCTCGCTCGCCTCCGCCCCCTTTATTCTTCCGTCCCATATCTGGTCTGCAAAAGGGGACGAATCTCCAAACAGTCGGATCAATGTTGCCATTATTGGACCCGGTAAGATGGGGCGTGGTCATGCCCACAAATTGGTCCGTAACCCTCGCACACAAGTTACTGGTTTTGCTGAAATCGCCGAGGTTCGCACCCAGCACACCAAGGAACTAATCGAGAGGCACTACGCCAAGTACACCCCGTCCGGGACTTGGAGAGGATTGACCATCACCAAGGACTACCTCGAATTGCTCGAAGAAAAGTCACTCGATGCCGTCCTCATTGCCACCCCGGATCACTGGCACGGTGAACCCACTATTCGAGCTGCCCGTGCTAAAAAGCATGTTTACTGCGAAAAACCGATTTCACTAACCATCAAGGAAGGACGGGCCATGGCTGATGCAGTCAAAGAAAACAAGGTGGTCTTTCAGACCGGCAGCCAACAACGCACCGAATACGGAGGCAAATTTCGGCGCACCGTAGAACTGGTTCGCAGCGGTGCCATCGGGGAACTCAAGCAAGTCCGGGTATGTGTGGGCACCTCCCCCATACCCTGCGACCTGCCCACCGAAACCGTGCCCGAGGGCATCGATTGGGATGCTTGGCAAGGCCCAGCACCCCAAAGGGGATTCAACAAGATTCTTTGTCCCGATGATGTCCATAACCACTTCCCGAAATGGAGACTTTACCGCGAGTACTGCAACGGCATGCTCGCTGACATGGGGGCTCATCATTTTGACATCGGGCAATGGGGTATGGATGCCGACTATACCGGACCGGTTAAAATAATCCCCCCTGAAAAAGGCGACCTCGAGCTTCGCATGATCTATGCAAATGGGATTGAAGTCATCCATGGGCGTACCCCGGATTGGGCAGGTGGCACCATTTTTTACGGAACCGATGGCACTATCTCAGTCAACCGCGGTCCCTGGGAATCTGATCCCGAGAGCCTCCTTGAGGAATACGAAACCACCGTTAAGATACACCAACCCAAAAACCATCACGATGACTGGATTGATTGCATCCACTCGGGGGAACCACCGATGGCCCATGTAGAGGCCGGGCACCGTACCGCCAGCCTATGCCAGTTATGTAATATTGGATATGAATTACGACGGGAACTCACCTGGGATCCGAAAAAAGAAAAATTCGTGGGTGATGAGGAAGCCAATAAACTCACGGATCGTAAACGTCGTAAAAAGTGGTACCGGGTTTAACCCTCAACCTGTTCTCTTCTTCAGACTTAGAAACCTATCTGTGATGCTCGTGATTCCAGATCTCTTTTTGCGGTTCGTTTTACATTCCAGCATCTATAAAATTTGATAAAACTCGAGGGTTGCCAAACCTAAAGCACTACCTCATCTTATTGCCTTATGCCCGGATGGCGGAATTGGTAGACGCGCTGGATTCAAAATCCAGT
>DEYT01000071.1:15921-19086 GCA_002364975.1 Opitutia bacterium UBA3151
GCGCCGGATTCAAAATCCGGTTCCCGCGAGGGAGTGAGGGTTCGACCCCCTCTCCGGGTACCACTTTCTTTTTAACACTATGGAAGTTTCCATCCGCAGAGGCCAAGAGTCTGATATGCCCGTTCTTCGGGATATCTTAAATTACTATATTTTAAAGACAGTAGTCACTTTCGAAATGGTGGAATTGTCCCTGGAAAACCGCATGACTTGGTTTACCCAATTTTCGGAAACTGGTAGATATCAGCTATTTGTGGCAGAGGAAAACAGACAAGTAATTGGGTATGCCGCGAGTTTGCGCTTTCACCAACGTCCTGCCTATGCTCCCTCGGTGATGACTAGCATTTATTTACACCCGGATCACACTGGAAAAGGAGTCGGAGAAAAAGTTTATACCGAACTCATCGAGAACCTTAAGGCAGCAGATGATGTCCACCGGGCGTATGGACTCGTGGTATTGCCTAATCTAGGTTCAGAAAAATTGCATGAAAAATTAGGCTTTCAAGCAGTCGGCCTACTAAACGAAGGAGGATACAAATTTGGTGAGTATCATGATGTGCGCATGTACGAACATCGATTAGATAAATAAAATACTCCTCATCTTTAACATTATAACTGACACTCAATTACTGCTATACAGGCTGAGCCAAGCAAAACAGAGTGTTTTAACCAGGTAGCAAATCACTCACCAATTCACGCTCCTCAGCCAATTCATTGATCGAAGCATCAATCTTTTCCCGGGCGAATTCATTGATAGGAAGATCTTGCACAATTTCCCAGTTTTCACCATCCGAGCGAATAGGAAAAGAGGTAATCAACCCCTCTTTGCTTTCATAACTTCCATCAGAAGCAATACACACACTGTTCCAATTACCAGAAGGTGTTGGCGTAGTCAAGGACCGCACCGTATCCATCGCGGCATTGGCAGCAGAGGCAGCTGATGACGCTCCACGGGCATGTATAATTGCCGCACCCCGTTGCTGAACCGTTGGAATGAAATTAACATGAGCCCAAGTATCGTCAGCAATTACTTCTGGTGCGGAAACCCCACCAATTTTTGAATTGTAATAATCAGGGTATTGCGTGGCTGAATGATTTCCCCAAATCGTAACATTGGAGACTTCAGAAACTTGACAATTAGCTTTCGCGGCAAGTTGTGCAGCGGCCCGGTTCTCATCCAATCGAGTCATGGCAAACCATCGATTTTGCGGAACATCTGGTGCGTTGTTCATAGCAATAAGACAATTGGTATTACAAGGGTTTCCAACTACCAAGACGCGAACATCTGAAGCTGCATTCGATTGAATCGCTTGTCCATGTCCAGTAAAAATCTTACCATTAATACCGAGTAAATCTCCCCGCTCCATCCCCGCTTTACGTGGAACACTACCTACTAAAAGAGACCAATTAGCACCGGAAAAACCTTCATTCAGATCGGCGGTTGGTCGGATATCTTTGAGCAGTGGAAAAGCACAATCATCAAGTTCCATGCAAACTCCTTCCAAAGCTTTCATCCCTGGCTCTATCTCAATCAGATTGAGGGCAACTGGCTGATCTGGGCCGAAAAGGCTGCCAGATGCTATCCGAAAGAGCAGAGAGTAGCCGATTTGACCGGCCGCACCGGTTACAGCTACACGAATAGGAGTTTTATCATTCATTATCTACAAAGTGAGAAATCATTAGGAAAATCGACTCTTATCTATTATATCAGCTGCATTTCTAAGGCAAGCCTCGGTCTTATTCCAATTGATACAACCATCGGTAATGGAAACCCCATATTCAAGTTGATCGACGGGACGGGGAAATGCTTGGCTTCCAGAGTTCAAATGACTTTCTATCATAACCGCATGAATCCAATCCCCTCCATCTTTAATTTGCCCCAGAACATCGGACAATACTTCCGGTTGCCGGGATGGATCCTTACTGCTGTTCGCGTGGCTACAATCAATCATGACCGAAGTTGGTGCTTTTACGGTCTCCAAGGCAACCCTTGCCATCTCAACATTTTTGGAAGTGTAGTTTGGACCGTTCGATCCTCCACGAAGAATTAATTGACAGTCTGGATTGCCCCCGGTGGTTACCGCCGATGCATGCCCATCCTCGGTAATCCCGAGAAAAGTTTGGCTTTGAGTAGCGGCTATAATTCCGTTGACTGCCGCTTTTAAGTCTCCTCCAGTAGCATTTTTAAATCCAACCGGCATAGATAAGCCCGATGCCATTTGGCGATGCGTCTGAGATTCAGATGTCCGTGCCCCGATAGCAGCCCAGCATAGGGAATCAGCTAGGTATTGAGGAGTAATTGGATCTAACAGTTCGGTTGCAGTAGGAATTCCGAAGTCCAAAACTTCACCAAGAAAAGAACGGGCAATACGAAGACCCTCTGGAATATCGCAGCTACCATTTAGCTTAGGGTCCATAATCAAGCCCTTCCAACCCACGGTTGTACGGGGTTTCTCGAAATACACCCGCATCACCAAGAGCAGGCGGTCTTTCAATTCCAGGGAGAGCTGAGCAAAACGCTCAGCATACTCTCTGCACGCGGCAAGATCATGTATCGAACAAGGACCAACTACTGCAAGCAATCTTTTATCATCACCATGAATCAGATCATGCAGAGCCTTCCTTGAATCAAGAACAATTTTCTTCTGCTCTAAAGTACGAGGAATTTCATCACAAAGTTCAACGGGCTTTGGCAAAGGTACGGAATCGCTTATTCTTAAATTTGTTACTTGGTGCACGAGATAGAACATAGAAGGGAAGCTTGCATGAACAAGCTAAACTTTTAGGAATGTTACATAATGAGTAAATTTTTGCATGGCTGCCCTCCTCCCTCTTTAGTTCGAGTCCAAGGGGAAGACGCACTGGATTATCTTCAAAGTCAGCTGACCATTGATCTAGTCAAACTTGGTCAGGACAAGATACGTTATGGTCTGCGGCTTGATAAGAGGGGTAAAACAATGGCTGGAATGTATGTCATCAAAGAGAATGCAGAATCTTTTTGGCTAATCAGCCGTGGATCCAAAGCAAATGATCTCATTTCCTTGATCGAAGAAAATCTGGTTGCGGATGATGTCGAGTTAATCGATGAGTCCTCAGCTTTCTTTCTCATCACCGCTCGAGGTGAAGAGGAACAAAGAGTTTTAGATCGTCTTGGACTACATAAACCTA
>DEYT01000071.1:19471-20948 GCA_002364975.1 Opitutia bacterium UBA3151
ACTTACTCGATCATTTTAAGAAAAGACCAGAAACCTCAAGCGATGGGCGACGCAAAATCAATGGATTGGGAAATAATCGAAGTACCACGGATTGAATCCTGTTTGGTGGCAATTCCAGAAGAGATAGGTGCAAATGATTTACCGCAAGAAGGCAATTTGGAACATGACTACATTGATTTTACTAAGGGTTGTTATCTGGGACAAGAAGTTATGGCTAGAATTCATGCCATGGGCAATGTTAGGCGTAAGGCATATCCTATTCGATTTACCTCATCGATGGTTCCATCACTCCCCTGTCCCTTATTAAAGGATGGTAAAAAGGTGGGAATACTTAAAAGCGCCATTAAAGGAAAAGATGGCTATATTGGTATAGCCATCCTTCACGAAAAAGGGTTTGCAGTTCTTGCTGATAATCAGATCGAAATTGCTGAAACAAAGATAAGAATTAAAGCCCTATGAATGAAACAAATGAAGTAATTGAAGTCGCTCGAGTTTTCAAAAATTTGGGGGCTGATGAAGCCAAAGCACAAGTCATGGCTAGTCAAATAATTAAGCGAGCCGAACGAATTGCGAAAGAAAAAGAATCCTCCAAAGTTGATGAATTACGGAAGCTTTTAGAAATTGCTGTTTTAGGTGCCCAAGGTCTTCTAAAACCGAGTGATCAAGCCCTTTTGCACCCCAAAAAGCCTCCAAATGCCTAAAAAATCATGATTTTGATAAAAAAAGTTTGACCAGACGCCAGAAAAACCCGAGCAAGGACTTGTTTAACTCATATAAATCATACTTCCAAACAAAAGGAATCACACATGAATAAAGGACAACTCATCGAAGCCGTACAAAAAAAACTGGGAAAAGATACCACGAAAGCCGCTGCTGACGCTGCTGTTAATGCGGTCATTGATACCATTACCAAAACGGTAAAAAAGGAACCAGTTCAAGTTATCGGATTCGGTACCTTTAAGAAAGTTAGTCGCAAAGCTCGTACTGGTGTTAATCCACAAGATCCAACGGGTCCAAAGATTAAGATCAAAGCTTCCAGATCAGTCTCTTTCAAGGCTGGTGCAAAGCTTAAAGCTGCGGTTTAATCTTACTGGTTAATATATTAACTACCCCTTTACTTAAAACCCGTGGACTTCCACGGGTTTTTTTTGCTTTATGGATAAAAATTTTCTCACAAGTGCTATTTCTCAAGGTGATTCCTATGAACTAAGTTTTGCTCCAGGCAGAATCGAATTTTTAGGGAACCATCTTGACTACAATAGAGGCACGGTTCTTGGAATGGCGATCGATGCCGGAATTTATTGCTTGGGATTATCAACGGGGGAAGAATCATTCACTTTGGAAAGTGAAGGGTTTCCGGCCGCGGAATTAAAAGGGGTTCTTGGAAATGTTGAGAAACAAAAGGGTAAGTTAGCTTGGGCAAATTATCCATTAGGTGTCCTTCTTGAATTAAAGAGAAAAAACCTCGCACCTAAGG
>DEYT01000119.1:0-14100 GCA_002364975.1 Opitutia bacterium UBA3151
CAGGGGTGCGGTGGGCACTGACCACTTTTGCTTCCCATGGAATTCCGAACTTGTCTAAAGTTTGGGTGGATTTTTCCAGTGTGGGCCAATCCGATTGGCTCCCCATAATTACTCCCACGCTAGGTGTACTTGAATTAGACATCTCTTAAATTGATAAGAAGCAAAGACAAGCAAGCAAGATCAATTCGCCTAAGAATTTTGAACTTTTTAAAATCTATCGGATAATTGCACGAAACAGATTTTTGATAAGCAAGTTTTGATGGGTGCATTTTGAATGAATGTGAACTAGTATTAAGGAATTATGAGAATCTTACTCTCAGTACTAAAAATATTGTCATCTGCACCATTTCTTTTTTCAAACACCGGGGTGAGTTCGAATGCACCAGGTGTGATCTTCTATGCAGGAATTGGGGAGGCAGATTTTGGAGAAGATCCACATGCGGTCCATGGTATTGGCACTTCCGATGGCGGTTATTTGGTGGTCGGCAAAAGCCTGGATAAATCAGGGTCAAGCGACGCTTTTGCCCTTAAAGTTGTTCCCAATAATTGGACAGGGTATCTTCATCTAAGCCCACCCAATGAGACAAGTAACGCTACTTGGTCTTGGAGTCTTGTTCGCGGAACTAGTGGTAAACTGGATGGATTTAATCAAGTTGCTGAGGTTGGAAGTGCTTTATTTCTTGTCGGTTTCAAGGGAATGTCAGATGGAAGTGAGGATTCCTGGTTAGTAAAGGTTGACTCAAGCACAGGTGATATAATTTGGGAGCACACGCTTCCGGAATCCCAAAGTGGAACTTCCTCAGCATTTGAAGTGGTACATGTTACCGCCCAAGGAGGGTTGATCACAGGGGGTGTGACCGATGCAGAAAAAGGAGGGTTGGAGGGTTTCAAATCCTATGGAAATCCCTCAAGCGGAACCGCATTTGTTGCCTATTATGGTTCCTCCTTAGTTCAGTCAAACAGTATGCCAAGTGCACCGACATGGTATCAAAACCTAAGTGATTCCCTCACGGTAAAAGCAGTTCGCCCAATTGGAAACACTGGGGAGTTCATGGTTCTGACATCTGCAGTCAATTATCCCCATGAAGCCATGCTTAAAAGGCTGGATTCACAAGGTTCCTTGTTATGGTCAAAATCTTATCCTTCCAGAGGGGAACCAACCGACTTATGCGTACTCAAAAAAGCGGGAGAAATACAAGGGTTTGCTTTTTGTGGACATGGTGGAAAAACCTCCGGAATTTTGAATTCCTACCTTACTGGACTCGATTTGAACGGTACGATCAAGTGGTCTCAGGAATTTGGTGATCCGGTTGGCGGAGTGGACAAGTTCGCAGGCTTGGGTGCAGGTAATCCTTTGTTGATTTATGATGAAAGCTGGGGAATACAGGCAACCGATGACGGAGGTATGATCGTAGCAAGTGGAACAGGAATAGAAGGGTGTCAAACCTGGCAAGGTACTGATACCAATCAAACGAGGATTTCTATTTTAAACGAATGCCAGGCCGACCCTAGAAATGATTGGAGAGGTATGATTACCAAATTTGATCCAAATGGAAATATGGTATGGCAAAGAGTGGATTCCTTCCTTTCACCCGAAGGAGATCCAACAGTCTCATCAGCGTGTGAATATGTTTCCATTACTTCAGATGGAAAACTGTTGTCGGTTAATGATGAAGCTTTTGGTGTTGGTATCTTAGTGCTAGAAGCGGAAATTTCATCCAGTCCAAATATCTTCTCAACAAGCGGTACTGCTTTATCTGGAAATTGGCGATCATCCGACTGGTTTGGTTTTTACTTCCCCACTGCTTCTGGATGGATTTACCATCTAACTCATGGATGGATTTATTCCTTAGCAGGAAGTTTGAATAATATATGGTTTTGGAAAGAAGAAACTGGATGGCTTTGGACTACTCAAAGCTTTTACCCTTGGACTTGGTTCCATCAAGAGCAGTTTTGGAAATACTTTAATTCATCCTATTCAGAATAGGGCGAAGCAAGTAAACAATTGCTCTTTATTTTGCTTATAGAGCACACAATTATTTAGATCTTGTGAATTTACTTTTGGCTTCGAGTCAGAATCTTTCGAAGCACCCCCAAATCTTTTCATAAATTTAACTTTGTAACCATTATGAAAAATTTTTCAGACTGATGACCTAAACATAATCTGGACAGTTTATGACTCTTGTTTGCAATCATATAAAATCTAATCTATGAGATTTCCTATGATATTAATAATTGGTGCATTGTTAGGTTTTTTCTCTGTTGCTTTTGGTGCTTACTCAGAACACGGATTGCGTCCTAAGGTCAGCGATGAGGAATTTCGCATGCTGATGACTGCAATTCGATACAATCAGGTTCATGCATTAATAATTTCGGCCTTGGGACTCATCATTCTACCTTCTAGTTTTTTAAATATTCACCTCTTTAGACGGAGTGGATTTTTGTTTATCGTGGGTACCATCCTCTTCAGTTTTAGCATCTACACTTCGGTTGGTTTACAAATACCCAGCCTACTATACCTGACCCCAGTCGGAGGTATTACCTTAATGGTTTCTTGGTTGTCGTTGGCTTATGCAGCTTACAAATTCCAAAAGAATTCAGATTTTGATGAATACCAATAGTTTGTCGTTGGATTCAACGATTTAACCGATTGACCATAAAGCAGTAATTTAGGTAATGAGTTAGATGTTTGCTACTTTAGTTCAATGGATAGAAAATTGGTCTCCGGATCTACAGGTCGATTTTTCAGTTTGCTATTTTAATGGGGCAGAACCAATAAATGTTTCCATAAATACTTCAAATTGACGAGTTTAAGAATTTATTCCATAATTTAAGCTTTTTGTATCTATTATGAATTCAGATTTTAAAATCACTAAAATTAGCTTGGGTACGAATAGTTGATCTGAGTTTAGGGTAAACATAGAGTTACCCAATGGAACTAGTCCATCAAATTCTGAATCATTGAGTTGATCCAATCCCTGAATGATTTCTTTTGTAGGGATTAAAAGGCAATCTACTTTATTCATGTTTTTGCTTCTTAAGATAAGTAGGATTCTTATGATGACTTATTCTTTCAATTTGCGGTGAATGGATACAAATATTTAAATACCGAGTAAGTTACTGATAGAATTTTTTTCTAGCACCTTTAAAAAGTCCTAGACCGAAAAAAATTTAGCAAGGATTAATTACAAATTAAGGTAGGAGATAAGGTAATAGTTTCTCAGCAAAAGTTTTCGAACCTTCTGTTGTTAGATGACAAATATCATCGAAGTAGGTTCCATTCTTGGGGATTGCTCTGTCCATTTCTATGCAATGAATGTTCGAGAAATCCGATATTTTTTTTATTGCTTTATTATGAACATTAATTGTTTTCACAACATTATTTTTAAGTCCCCAAACTTCGATTGGCAAAGAATGCTTTCCGTAATCAAGATTTTTATTATGGAATTTTTCTTTTGTATAGTTTTCAGGAACGAATGATGCGAATGTAGAAAAAATTAAATTATCTCTTTTGGTGCCTACAAGTTTAACTAAATCATTAAGATTATTTTCTATTGCATTTTCTGTTTTGATCTCATTTCCAAAGTTTAAATTTTCAAAATCTGATTCATCTTGGTTAAATATTGTCTTATTGCATAATTGATTAAAAACATAAGGCGATCCAAGAAAGTTAATCTTTGAGTAGTCGCGAAAAATATTTACTGATCTGTACCATAAAACATGCGAGTAGTCTGTCCTGTAAAATTTATTTGGATAATTATTCATTCGAACTTCATTAATTCCATGATATACAAAAATCTTATCAAAATATTTATCTTTATTGATTGAATATTTTATTAAACTATCTCTGGTAGTGTGAGAAGGCATCCCAAAGTTATGAATTTGAAATGGTCGAGTAAGTTCTTTCTCGAGAAGAATTGAAAGTTCTTTCTCAACGCTTCCCCATGCAGGATTTAAAACCGAAGCACCCAACAGGAGAATATTCCAATCTTTCTTAGAATAGTTGATGTATGTTTCGGTAATTTCCGGATAATAAAACAAGCAGACTTTTTGAGGTTCTGTAAATGGAATACTCTTACGAAAACTTAGATAAAATCTGGATGTACATTCGAATAAGAATAAGAATATTAGAATATTTAATAAGATAATAAAAAAATATTTTTTTATTAAATTTATAATCACTTTTAATACATTTATTAAGAAATGATTTTCCCGAATCTTCATTCGTTTCCCTAACATGCCTTCATTAGATTTAGTTTATGCTTGGCTTGAAGCAATGATTTTTTCCAATGGTGGCCTTTTCTGACTTCCAATTGTCTCCCTTGTTTTCATAGATTCTCGCATTGAATGGTCTGTATTGATAGGCTTCTTGTACTCAAATCTCTTTCGACCCTAAGACTCGCTTGTTTGTGTTGAACAATTCGCAAAGAGAGGTTTCCGCAGGCAACATTGTTACCGCGATTTTTGCATCATTGAGTTCGGGTGCGAGTGATGTTCTGGTTTCTCGCCAATCTCCATGAGTCCATTGGTTTTGATTTGCCGCTTCCTATTCGTTGGCAAATGGTGAGCAATCAATCTTAGAATTGAACTTTTTATCGATTGGTATGACTAAGCCTTTGGGAGTTGCTTGAGTTCGGAATTTTCTGTAATTCTCGAAATTGATTATGCTGACTAGAAAAACTACCAACCCGAATTTGTTCTCAGTCTCGAACTCCTTCGTTTTCTGAGTCTTTATGGTTTTACCATGCCTCAATTCAGCAAAAATGCAGAGAATCTCGAGGAAATTGAGGAAAAATTATTATGCTCTTTTTCATCGATATTGATCAAGGTCAGTATTCATCAAGTTCATGCTCCTGTAGTTCAATGGATAGAACATTGGTCTCCGGAACCGAAGATCTGGGTTCGACTCCCAGCGGGAGTGCCACTTTAATTTTGGTACTTTTATATTTCCAGATATAATAATTAAAATGAATTTAGACTCTCTCAAACCACTCAAAACAGAGCTTGAAAATCATCCGATTTTTAATCGGATTAATTCCTTGAATGAATTGACGACTTTTATGGACCACCATGTCTTCGCGGTCTGGGACTTTATGTCCTTACTTAAGAAACTGCAGTATGATTTGGTACCGCACGGTTCCCCTTGGCTTCCCAATTCCAATGGTAATTTGGTAAGATTTATAAATGAAATCGTGATGGAAGAGGAGTCTGACCTTTCCTTCACAAAGGGAGAAACCACAGAATATGCCAGTCATTTTGAAATCTATTTGCAGGCGATGAGAGAGGTTGGTGTCGCTACTGAAAAAATAGAGCAATTCCTTTCGATTGTTCGAACCGAGGGATTAATGCCTGCTCTAAACTGGTCCGAATTACCAGAGCCTTCGCGAATATTTATGAAGCACACTTTTGAATTAATTAATACTGGAAAATCGCATGAAATTGCTTCTTCCTTTGCGATTGCACGAGAGAGTGTAGTTCCTCTGATGTTTCAACGAATTCTAGACCAATCCCAACTAGGTTCTGATCAAGTTCCCGTCTTCCGATATTATTTAGAAAGGCATGCTGAACTGGATGGGGATCATCATGGGCCAATGGGGATTCGTTTATTGGAAAATATGTGTGGTGGAGACCCCATTAAGGAATCAGAGGTTGTGGAACAAGCAAAAGCCAGTATCCAACAAAGAATCAAGCTTTGGGATGGAGTTCTGCAGGTTTTACCTCAAGTCGCTGTTCCGGTTTGAAGAGCGAACCTAAGCAAGTTCTATTTCTATCGTAAATTCGTCTCTAGCAGCAGGGGCAACCATTCGTACCGTTTTGTTCTCGGGGGCGTTAGGGGGAGACATCCAAGGTTCGATGCAGAAGTAAGGACTATCCTCTTTGGTCCAAGAAACGAATGTCAATCGGGATCCGACCTCAGCTCCGCCGACTTCTGAAATTCGCAAATTTTCTTCACCATTCAGCAAGGAAACTTCAGCACTTGCCTGTTTGAGTTCATAGTAGATTGAATTGATTAGATTCGGATCTTCTAAAGTCTGTGTCGTTGGAATAGATACTTTTGGAGTCATCATCCCCCCTTCTAAGTATTGGAATACTTTTTTGGCTTCGATCGAAAGCTTATGGTCAGAAAGGGATAAGTCTTTTCTCCAAGGGACTTGGAAATATGGGTGTAAACCAGCCGACCAAGGGATTGGTACCCGACCTTCATTTTCTAAAATAAGGCTAATTTGAAGGGTTAACTCTAAAAAATGATAGATGACGGTAAAAGTGTAATCAAAGGGGTAAAAGCTTTTCATTTCTTCCGTTTGAACCATTTCTACTTCAAATCCCGCTTGATCAATTGAACGAATTTCGAAATTTGAGTTGTTGGCAAAGCCATGGGTTGGCATGGGCTTGTGTTCGCCGGTGGGAAGTCTCCAGAAATCATCTTTCCCTTCCAAATAACATTTTCCCGCAAAGGGAAAAAGCACTGGAATACCACCCTGTACAGATGAAAGTTTTGACTCTTGATTTTCTTCTGGCCAATGGACAACATCGCGTACTGAACCATCACTCATATTGATGTGCCAATTAAGTAATTGAGCCCCTTTTTCGGGTGAAGCGAGAAATGTAGATGGACCTACATCCCATCTTCGAATCTCATGGTTTTGGTAGCTGACCTTTTCCATAACTTATCAATTGGCGTTTCTTTGGACTTTGCGCAATGCCAATAATGCTATTATATAGAAATCTTTAAAATAATGTTTAGATTTTTTAAACTACACCCTGTTCATCTTTCTCTTTTTTTCTTCATGATGCTGATCCCTGCAATGGGGGAATCTAATGCCACAACTGAAAAAGATGCGAATAACAGCACCATAAATACAGAGCTTGCGGTTTCTAGTTCAAATGCGAGTAAATCTCTGGCCTATGTAATTCCGATTAAAGACCAAATTGGACCGCCCATTTTGGACATTCTAAGGCGTGGCTTGAAAGACGCGATTCGCGATAATGCTCAGATTGTAATATTGGATATGGATACCCCTGGAGGGGAGCTTGGAGTGACTCTTGAAATCATGGAGGAAATCATCGAGAGCTTGGAAAAATTTGAAGGTAAAATAATTACATATGTAAATGATGAAGCCATTTCTGCTGGTGCTTACATTGCGATTGCGACAAGTGAAATTGCGTTTGCACCCAATTCTCAAATTGGTGCCGCAGAAGCAGTCAGTGGTGGGGGTGCCAATATTGACTCCTCCATGAAGCGAAAAATAAACTCTTACCTTAAAGCAAAAATTAGAAACTATGCAGGAGGCCATCGATACCGCTCGATCATAATGTCGGCAATGATGGATGCCAATGAAAGCTTACTGATTGAAGGAGAGCCACTGAGGGCTCAGGATGGTAGCCTAATCAAGAAAAGTGGAGAATTACTAACCTTGACTGGAGAAGAAGCCTGCAAGGAATACGGGGATCCCCCTGCCCCCTTATTAGGATTTGGAGTCTTTGAGGATATTCAGGGTATTTTGGATCAGAAGTGGGGGAAACAAAATTACGAGGTTGTGGAAATGGAAGTCAATTGGGCAGAAGAGATTGGTTTGTGGCTCAATGGGATTGCCCCGATCTTATTAAGTGTTGGCTTGGTTTGTATCTTTGTAGAATTTAAAACCCCAGGTTTTGGAATCTTTGGAGTTGCAGGCATAAGTTTACTTCTTGTTTTTTTCGGATCAAAATATGTCGCTGGTCTTGCTGGCCAAGAGGAATTGATAGTCTTTTTATTTGGCGTTTGTTTGGTACTGGTGGAAATCTTTTTAGTACCCGGACTACTTATCCCTGGCATTATTGGATTCACCATGATGATAGGAGCGATCTTTTGGGCAATGGTGGATGTTTGGCCCACACCTGATTTTACTTGGAGTTTGGAAGTATTCCGTTTGCCCATACAGGAGCTTTTACAGACTATTGGAATCACCTTTGTTTTGGGATTTCTAGTGTCTATAATCCTTCCTAAAACCCCTTTGTGGAATAGTTTGGTTTTAAATGCCACTTTGGGAAGCGATTCATCTGAACAAAAGGATTTTGCTAACACGATTCAAAACTTGATAGGGAAGAGCGGTCTGACCATTTCCGAATTGTTTCCCAGTGGTCAAATTGAAATAGACGGTAAGAGATTTGAAGCAAGATCAAGCCTTGGGAAAATTGAAAAAGGAGAAAATATCAAGGTGGTCAAATGCACAGAATTTGATGTGGTGGTTGAAGTAGAAAATCCATGACAACGGTGCTTGGAATCTTGGTAATTAGTTATGCATTCATTGTATTTGAAGCAATTGTACCTGGGGGAATTCTCGGAATTTTCGGTTTTATTGGGCTATTTATAGCCGCCTATTTTGCCTACCTCGAATTTGGTGGCTGGTTTGCTCCAGCCCTTACTTTTTTAGGGGGAGGTTTAGGAGCTTTGATCTTGGTTTTTTTAGAATTCAAATGGTTGGCAAATAGTCCTTTAGGTAACAAGTTATTCCTTGGAAAAGTGGTCAGTGGAACCAGTAATAAGGTTCAAACGGACAATGATTTGGTGGGACAAACAGGGGTAACATCAACGGATCTGCACCCAGAAGGATTGGTCAAAATTGATGCCGGAGAATACGATGCTTTTTCTGAAGATGGATTTTTATGTAAAGGAACCCAAGTTCAAGTTACTGGAATGGATAGCTTTAGAATACGGGTACGATCGAATTCCTAATTGCAAAGATTGACCTCAACCTTAAAATTTTTCATCAAATACATTAACCCTAAATCTTAAATATGACCTTCAATTTAATTATCATCGGATTACTAGCAGTCATTGGTATTGTTATCTCGCTAGTTGTCATCTCATTTTTCAACACGTGGCTCAAAGCCTTTCTTGCTAAGGCTACCGTAGGATTTACCACCCTACTTGCAATGAGACTTCGGGGTGTTCCCGTAGGCCTCATTGTAGACGCTAGGATTACTGCAATTAAAGCTGGAATTCCATTGGAAACCGATCAATTGGAAGCACACTATCTAGCGGAAGGTAATGTGGTACAAACCGTACAGGCTTTAATTGCAGCCCTCAAGGCCAATATAATTATGGAATGGGATCGGGCTTGTGCGATTGACTTGGCAACGAGAGGTACCAGTAAGTCCGTACTGGAAGCGGTTAGAACATCGATTAATCCTAAGGTTATTGATTGCGTCATAGAAGGCAGGGATACTATTGATGGTGTGGCTAAAGATGGTATTCAAGTAAAAGTCAGGGCAAGAGTTACCGTAAGAAGTAACTTAGATCGATATGTTGGTAGTGCCCAAGAAGAAACCGTAATTGCACGCGTGGGAGAGAGTATTGTTTCTACTATAGGCTCATCTGAGAACTATAAAGTGGTTCTTGAAAATCCTAACTCAATCACCGAAAAAGTGCTGGATCGTGGTTTGGATCAAGGCACGGCTTTCGAAATCTTATCCATTGATATTGCAGATGTTGATCTTGGAGAAAATAGGGGTGCGGCCCTTCGTTCTTCCCAAGCTGCAGCGGATAAAGAAGTTGCCCAAGCCCAAGCCGAGATACGAAGAGCTGCTGCCGTCGCACTAGAGCAAGAAAATCAAGCCAAAGTACAAGAGATGCAAGCAAAACTCGTAGAAGCAGAAGCTCAGATACCGCTGGCTATGGCCGAAGCCTTCCGCAGCGGAAACTTTGGAGTGATGGATTACTATCGCCTTCGGAATGTAGAGGCGGACACTGAAATGCGGGAAAATATATCTAAAGGAGTTGAATAACAACAGCACTTAAAATTTTGTTATCGTAACTTGAAGAGCTAGAAAATTATGCCAGATATAGATACCCTTTTTATTATCGGCTTAGTAATAGCCTCGATCATTGGAAACCTGTCCAAGAAAAAAGGTAAACAACCAGTAAAGAAGAATAAAGTTCCAGGTAATAAAATGGAGCCGGATCAAAATCCGACCCTAGAAGATGTTCTGAAAGAAGCATGGGCTAACTTTAAAAAGCCTCAAGAGACAACCAAAACTGATACCCAGCAGGAAGAACCCATAATTCCTGTTTCATTACCGAAAGAAAGGGTGCAGGAAAAAGTTAGAAAAAGCTTCGAGGATGAAAAGGCAGCACCTTTTTTACAAAGCAAAGAATTGCCCAAAAAGGATTATCAGTTGACAAAGGAAAAAGTTAAATTTCCAAGCATCAAGTCTGAATTATTTAGTAATAAAGCATCCTTGAAAAAAGCGTTTGTTTTAAAAGAAATACTAGATCAACCGGTTTCTATGAGGAAATCTTCCCTTTAAGATTTTTGTTTCTTTTTTTTTGCGGCCGGTCTTTTTGTTCTAAACTCAATATCAATCCTTTTTGCATACACTTTTGATTCCATTTACAAGTGTTTGGAAAGAGGCATTTCTTCTCAGAGCAATCCCAGTTTGATTTGGTCTTATTCATAGAACTCTTTTTCATTTTCAGTACAGAGTTTTAATCCTCATGTAAACTTAAACCTCAATCGAAAAAGTGCGACCTCCATGGCTTAATATAGTATCTCTGAGAGAGATCACACTATGGGAAAAAAATTTAAAGTGAAATTTGTATATTCGAATTTGATCGTGCGACTTTTACAATTGATGGCTCAATCTTGTTTGTGAATATGCAACATGACGGTTTTGCCTTGTCGTTACTGGCCTCTAGGATATGCAAGTAGGCTAATCTAATTGACTTGAGGTGTCTTTTCTAAAAGACAAAGCTTTGAGCTTAGGCTTTACTGGGGTCAAAGCTTTGTCCTTCAGCCTTTCTTTATTTTTGGCAATTTCAAACCATTTTTCTGACATTTCTTGAACAAGCATTGGGTATTTATTTGAGAGGTCGTTCAGTTCGGTGCGATCCTTTTCCAAGTCGTAAAGCTCCCATTTACCACCCTTTGCCGAAACTAATTTCCACTTTCCTTTTCGAATAGCCCGATCGGAACCAAAATGAAAATAAAGAATCTCATGTCCATCTCTCTGCTTACCTTTAAGAATAGGAAGGAGAGAACGACCTTCTAAAGGGTCTATTTTTCGATCGCCAACCTTTTTAGGATACTTACCCTTTCCGATTTCAAGGAAAGTGGCCATGAAATCAATCAAATGAGCGGGTTGCCTGGTAATGCTACCAAGTTTGGCTTGGATGCCATTTGGCCAATGTGCTATCAGCGGAGATGAAATTCCTCCTTCATGCTGGTTTTGTTTGTACAACCTAAAAGGGGTATTACTCACTTGAGCCCACGAGGCGTCATAAGTCCAGTAAGATTTGGGGTCCCATGGTTTAAGGTTCCTTCCTGTCGTTCTTTCAAATGGACATCCTCCATTATCAGCACAAAAAAGGAATAAAGTATCATCGAAAACTTTTCTCTTTTTGAGATCATCGATTAATCTACCAACATCTTGATCTACAAGATCGATCATTGCAGCGAATACTTCCATTCTCTTCGCTTCCCATATTTTGTCAGAGTCCTTAATTTGGTTCCATGCAGGGATGTGCGGAGCACGGGGAGGGAGCTTGAATTTTTTGGGTATGAGCCCAATTTTAACTTGTTTGGCATACCTCTTTTTCCTCAATTGGTCCCAACCGGTATCGTATTTACCTGTATATTTTTTTACTGCTTTTTCGGGGGCATGCAGTGGATAGTGAGGAGCATTGTAGGCAACATACAGAAAAAAGGGATCCGAATTTGGACTTATTTCTCCCCCTTTAATAAAATCTAAAGCAAAGTCAGTAATTGCATGGGTTGTGTAGAAAGGTTTTCCATTCAAATTTTTGGGAACGGTCCAACCATTTCCATCCAGCCGAAAGGAATTATCTCCAGTGAAGAAGTTGCAGGCACCAGAAAGGTGACCCCAATATCTCTGGAAACCAAAATCAGTTGGTTGCTTGCTCAGGTGCCATTTCCCTGACATCCAAGTAGAATATCCAGCGGGTTTCAAAACTTCAGCGATTGTGGCACCCCGATTGAGACTGCTTGAACCAGCCTGATCGCAATACAACCCGGTGAGAAGGGAGACTCGTGAAGAATGACATTTTGCGGTATTATAAAATTGGGAAAACCGTAATCCATTACATGCCAAGCGGTCTAAATTTGGGGTCTTGATTTCGGAACCATAACAGCCCAAGTCCGAAAAACCTAAGTCGTCGGCCATGATAAGGACGATATTAGGCCTTTTCCCATAAAGAAATTCAAAGGAAAAAAGAACGAGGATGGATGAAATGATAAACTTCATGGATTTACTTGGATTTATTGAGTCTCGATTTGTACTCTGGGCGATTTTTCCATTGAGGAAAAAACTTTTGATATTCTGATAAATCGGTCCAAAAGATTCTCGGAGGTTGCTGCAGAACTTTTTTAGATGGATAATCTTTACCATCAACACTCATTTCTATGGATTTGCGAGCTTCAACTAATATTTTCCTAAGTCGAATGACTTGTGGATGTTGAGGGCGAAACTCATTTATTAATTCACATGAATCGGTAGAGAGGTTAAACAATTCAATTTTCCTGCCTTTTCCATTGGGTTGAGAAATAATTTTCCAATTATTGTCAATGATTGCCATTCGTCCCCGACTACTAAAAATTAATGGCTTTTTTCTTTCCGAAATGACCGCATTAAAAAGAGGGGTAAGGCTTAATCCGTCTATAGGTTTCAGCATGGATGACTCTGAGATCCCTGCTATATCTACGAGCGTGGGAAATATGTCAACGGAACCAGCAGGGTATGCACTAATTTGTTTTGGCTTAATTTTCCCAGGCCATTCTATAATTGCAGGAACTCGAATGCCCCCTTCATATAAGCTACCTTTGTAATCCCTTAATCCACCGGTTGTTGAAGGTTGAATCTTTGGAAGGCCGCCATTATCACTGGTAAACCAGATCAATGTATCATGATCGACCTTCATATCTTTGAGACCTTTTCGTAGAGTACCCAAACTTCTATCCATTGCCTTCAACTCTGCATAGTGGGCTTGCGAACTTTGATTCAAATTGCTGAAATCTTTCATGTCTTGATCTAGAGCCATCCAAGGGCTGTGTGGCGTACCATACCAAATTACGCAAAAGAAAGGCTTTTTTGCTTTCGTATTCTGTTTCATGAATTTGAGCGCTTCTTCGACAACGACCTCCGAAGAATCTCCCTTGAATTCCTCTATTTTCCCCTGCCTGCTCATAATAGGGTTAAGATCAAAAAAATTGGTAACGGAAAGCCATTTCTCAAAACCAAAAGCTTTTGGACCATGTTTATCCGTTTTTAATATTGGCACGCCAGGGCCTCGTAGTCCGCATAGATGCCATTTCCCAAAATGTCCTGTTGCATAACCCGCTTTCCGTAGGGCTTCAGGCAGGGTTTTTTCCTGCTTTCTTAAGGCGTACCCGTGGTCAAAAACTCCGGTTCGATCATGCGTTCTACCGGTTAGAATCGTAGCACGCGTAGGAGAGCATACTGGTCCTCCAGCATAAAAACGATCGAAACGTAATCCGTTAGAAGCCATCTTATCTAGGTTTGGAGTCTTAAGTACAGGATGGTTGTAATATCCAGTTTGTCCCCATCCTTGGTCGTCGGTCATCACAAGAACGAAATTTGTTTTACCTTTTAAAGCTAGGAGAAATCCAAAGGCAAAAATATGAGCGTAAAGAAAAATTTTCATAGGATTTTATCTAGAGGAATAAAATTATTTTACGATTAGATTACCTTTCATGATTGTCCAGTGTCCGGGAAAACTGCAAAGGTACGGATAAACCCCTGGTTTTCTTGGTGCCTTAAAGCGTAGAACCTCAGTCTCTCCTTGCTTGAGCATCTTGGTATGAGTAATTATTTTCTTCGATGCAGGAATAAACTGGCCATCTCGAGCGGCATTCGGATCTTTGGCCATCTCATTCGCTGCAAGCCCCACTTCTCTTAGTGAATCTGGTTGAACCAGAACAAGGTTGTGTGGAGTGGCGTCTGGGTTGGAAAATTCAATTCGAATGGGTTGATTCTTCTTGGCCAGAATATCCCCGGTTGAAGATATCGTATATTCTCCAAGGTTTGGTTTCATCATGAGCTTAACCGAGAATAGCATTCTTTCTTTCAAGCAGGAAACTTTTA
>DEYT01000119.1:14482-15234 GCA_002364975.1 Opitutia bacterium UBA3151
TTCGCCTCTTGTTCTTTTTGTATGCTCAAAAAATTATAAACGATAGGTTCTTTAACTTTAAAATTACTAGGATCCCAAAATTTCCTCATCGGAGCCGATCCGAATGAAGTTTTAATGGCATAGCTCAGGTGTCCATCATTGGGTTGGGTAGATATTGCCTTGAGAGTTTCAAATGCTTTTTCGGTTCCGATATAACTACAAGCTATTGCTGCTTCTAATCGTACTAGGCCATTTTGATCAAAAGCTGCTTTCTTGAGTAGTGCGTCTCCCTGTTTGCTTAAAGAATGCCAATACCTGAGTTGCCGGGCGGCAGCAGCTCTAGCGTTATGATTTTCGCATTGAAGTAATTCTGCAAGGAGAGGAATATTTGACTGCTCTACATTTCGATAAGCCCACATAGCTTCGACTTGATGATGCCGGTAGCGTGGGTCTTCAGGATTTAAATTCTTGATCCAGTGATCGAGAGCGCTCTTTACTTTAATGGGTTCCATTTCACGAATTTCTCTTTTAGCCCAGTAGCGATAGCGATATTCGGGTTGCTTCAGAAGATTGAGGAGTTGTGGAAGGCTTGTACCATAAATTTTTGGCGGATTTACAGGCTCTGCCTCTTTGGGCATGATCCGCCAAATACGCCCTGATTTTCGATCTCTTCTTTCATCCCTTAAAGAATATTGGGCATGTCCTTTTACTGGATTATACCAATCACATATATACATTGCACCTCTTGGACCATATCGCAGATCTACTGGAAT
>DEYT01000016.1 GCA_002364975.1 Opitutia bacterium UBA3151
GCTGCGAGTCCAATCCCTTCGGCTTGGTCCATCGCCTTGAGCATTTGATTGGCCAATTCGGTGAGTTCAGCCCCGAACGAAGAAACTACTTTTCCATCCTCGTGAAGGATGGATTCTCCATATTGAGTGATTCGTAGTGTCATAGTCAGAAATTGCTCAGATTTTGTATCTTTTTACCATGGGAATGTTCTATGCTTAAATATGATAGTTAGTAAGTTAATAATTTGCATTTGCAATGAATTGATTTCTAGAAGATAAAAGAGAAAAAATTTCGAAATTGGAAACTTATAACAAGAAGAAATTGGGAAACATTGTGTTTCTACCCGTTGCATTGTTCTTCGGAATCTTAGGATTTGGTTCTCCGGTTTTCTTCACCACGGTCTCGGAAAGTGCCTTGGAAGATGCTGGCGAAGGGACCAAGATGATGGAGGAGGAAGTGGTTCGTCAATTGCGGCAGAATAACCTGGGCCCTGCGGAGATGTTACTCCCCTTAACCAAAATCGATCGCAGAACTGAATTTGCAGAGGTTATTGAAAAAAAGAAATTGGATCATCCTGAGCTTTCAATTTCTGGAGGAGGCAGTATTTTTGATTTGCTCACTTTCAATGATTACTTCGGCGGGTTGGATAAGTACAACCTCTCGAGGGGACGGTTTGAGGCTTTCTTCGTCTATAACCGAGCTGCTACACGGGGAGATCTCTGGGATCGTTTGGGTAAAGATAGTTCAAACGATAATGTTTTGGCGGTGCTAAACGCAATTCCCAAAGAAGGAAGACCCGGTAACTTTTGGTCTCGTTTATTATCTGAGCCCATGATCTCTGCTTTTCCTGGTGTGAAAGTTGCGAACTTAGTTGATTTTCCGTTTTTTCCGAATCGAAAAGTGGTCTTGTCCGTGGGTCTACGCAGTCCAAACGATTTGGATGGAAGTCTGAGTGAAGCAGAGGTTCGAGATGCCTGCTTGGCCGATGCCCGTAAAGCTTTGCTGGATTACAAATCTGGTGCCGAATGGTTCGAAGTAAAAAGGGTGCAAGATGATGCCCGGGTTTCCAAGTTCGATGGTAATCAAGATTTTCCTGCCCTTCAATTTAAAGAATTTTCGCAAAGAACTGGGATGCTGAAGATGGGGCAAACGGATGATGGTGGATATGAGGTGATTGTGGGTGGTGTGGTCAATTCCAGGGGCAAGTTGGAAAACCATGGACGCTGGCTTCCATATCCCATCTTGATTCCGATGATGGTAGGAACCGCGTTATCATTGGAAAAAGAATATTACAATTCCGATACCGCCTTCGAAATTGGAAGACTTTCTCAAAAAATGTTGCAGGGAGATTTTGAATCCAAGGAGCGAATCCGTACTTTTTTCTGGGCTGCTCACCAGTTGGCCAGAAAGATGAACCTTATCCAGATGGCTGAGCTCACCCAGAATTGTCCCACTTTGCAGAGCATATTTGATCTCTCCGCTCTGGTTCGAATGAGAAACCGACCTCTTTCCGAGGCTTTTGGTAAAATTAAGGCAGCTGAACGAGAACTTGGATTTCTTCCCATGCAGGAACGGGAAGATGCCCGGGCAAAACTGCGGCGTTTGATCGAAGAGAAAAAAGTAATACAGAACGATTTCGAAAAAGAATTACAGGTTATCTATGCTGCTACCTTGTTGTCGAGTGATCCATCTGGAATTTATCAATTTGTAAAAAATTATCCGGTCTACAAAAAAGATGGAGATCTGGCAGCTGCAGTCTCCGCCTTGGACGATATTGGGCTCGCGATGAGCTATGGCAAGGGTTCCCTAAAACATCTGCTTGATCAGGGTAAACCGATTCATGAAGATGGGCCTTTTCTCTCCAGTATTGGAACTTTGTTTCCTGTAATAGGAGGAGGTTTGCTCACTTATTTAGCCCACACTCAAGTTGATCTTTCTCTGATTTTGAAAATGGTACTTCTTTGTGCCTTCTTTTACTTTTTTATTATTTTTATTGGTGGCATCCTGCCCAAACCAAGCTACAAAAGAGCCCAAGGGAATTTATTTCTCCGATGGGTTGTGCAATTATCCGGGGCTTCGCTTCTGGTTTTATTGTCGATATTGGCCCTTGAGCCTACTCTTTTGCAAAGCCCAAGGGGACAGGTATCAGTAGCCGGGTTTGATTTTGCACTTGCGAATCTGCTCGCCTACGCCAATGAGGAGTCTATGGCGGATCAAAACCTAACCGAAGTCACGGCCATCATCGCAGGAGTTTTCCTGTTTATTCAGGTGGTCATTTTTATGATATGTCTCTCAAGAGTTTCCGAAGTGAAACAGGAGGACGGTAGCGCAAAGTTGAGATTGTCGTTGTTGGACAACGAAGATAATCTTTTCGATCTTGGTCTTTATGTCGGATTAGGAGGGACAGTGCTTTCACTGATTCTTCTTCTGGTCCTTGATGTCAAGCAGGATGCCTTGATCGGGGCTTACACCTCGACTCTTTTTGGTATTCTTTTTGTCGCAGCTTTAAAGATTTTTATCGTTCGGCCTTTCCGCAACGATTTGCTGAAGCAAATGGACGAGTAGAGATATGAATCGAAGTTTACTCCTTGTAGTATGTGACTTCCTGCTGCTGAGCATCTTGGCCTTGGCCCGCTTTGATGTTCCTGAAGGAGCGGTCATTGCACAGGATGATGAGAAAGTGGTTTCGAAGGAGGTTATCGAGCGAATTTCTGATGGAGAGAATTATGATGATGTGGTTGCCGAGTTAGAAGCGACGAACGAGACCCTCCTTGAAAACTTAAGCAGCGATAAAGATATGCTTCTCGAGGAGAAGATGAAGTTGGAGGAACAAATTGCAGAGCGTCAAAGGGAGTTGGAGCGAAAAGAAAAAGAAATTGCGACCCGTGATGAGGTGATTGCAGGGAATGAGGAAGCAATCCAAGCAGCCAAAGAGGAAGCTGCGGTTTTGGAATCACAAAGAGAAGAAATTGCAAAAAAGCGGGAAGAGTTGCTCAAGGACAATGCTGCTTCTCAAAAAGAGTTGGAACTTTTAACTAAAAACTTGGCGGATGCCAAAAAGAAATCTGAAGAATTGGCCGCTCTTAAAGAAAAAACACAAAGAGAGGCTCAGACTGCAAAAGTTGAATTGGCTGCGAGCATGGAAAAAGCGAAGGCTGTTGAACGTGCCGCCGCGGAAGCGAAAGCACAACTTAAGGACGAAAAGAAAAGAACAGATGCATTGGTGGCAAACACCGCAAAATTGGATAAGAAAATTGAAAGTCTAAACCAAGGACTTGAGGGAGTTGGGAAGGATCTGAAAGTTGTCGGACAGGGACTTGCCGGAGTAGGGGATAAAATTACCAATGTAAGTCAGGAAATGAAGGGTGTAAAAGACACGGTTACGGGAGTTGGTAGCAAAGTGGAAATTATGCAGAAGGAGGTAGAGGAAACCGCGGCAGTCCAAAAAGAAAACTTTCGGAAATTAAACGAGCGCCAAACTCGATCCTTAAACGAAATCTTTACACGCTACGAAGAGAGTAAAATTAAGCTTGAGTTGAACTTTACCCATAAGGGTGGTTTTCTGGGTGCGGAAAAGACAGATACTTATGAGATGGATACGATTATCATGGTGGATGGATCCTTTGCTTATTCATTGGTACATGCAAAAGACAGTCCATTTCGCTTAGTCCCTCGTCCGCGAAGCTTGGTTTCCGTGACTGGAGCTATCAAGAGTCCCAAACTTAAGGAACCCATTGTGGTTAAGGAGGTTGCCTTCATGGATGATCCAAGGATTTTAATCATCCCACTCTACCTTGATCCCAAAGACTTAAGGAAGACGACCTCTTTGGAATTTTTTAATGCTCCGGAAAATCCACATCTTTTTTCAGAAGCAGTGGTAATCGACTCCAAGCAGGGTAGGTTTGGACAAACTGATTTCGTCCGGGACGAAAAGGATTCAAGATACATCAAGGTCAGTCACACCAATTTCGCTTTCATTACCGGTGCCTTTGATCCAGGTAAGGGAGATTTGGTCTTTTCGCAAAAGGGAGAGCTACTTGGAATTATGGTTAATAATAACTACGCCTTTCATGTTAAAAACTTGGGTTCAAGAATTCATTCTGGTTCCCGCACGATATTGGGAGATTCATTTTCAGCACCCAAGACCAATCCATTACTCACTTCCTTGGGGAAAAAACTATTTGGCTTGAATAACAAGTTTCGTTAAAAGAATGTTTTAATCCAAGCTTTTAGGTGCCTGATTCCAAATCATCGGATTTCGCGAGTAAATCCAAAGAGATTTCTGATTCGACTTCTCATCCTCTTCCTTCCCCCGTACAAGAAAGAGGATTTTTTGCGGGGATTCTGGAGATTCCTAGGGATCGATCGCCTTGGTATATTACCTTGCTACTCATCGTAATCGCCTATCTCTTTAGTTATTGGGTGAGGCTGGAATGGATTGAGTTTGCTCAAACGAGTTTCCTCGACGAAAAAGGCGAACAAGTTTTTGCACATCCTGAAATGGTACGGGATGGGGTGGCTTTACCAAACACCCATGATAGCTTCTATTTTGGAAGTATTGTTCAGAAGGCGAGTTTTGGAATGCACCAAGATAATCACTTGATCCCAGGGGTTTATGTAAATGGAATGATCACCGCCTTACCCTACTGGATTTTAAAGTTTTTTCCTGATTTGACCATTGAGAAACTTCTTCTTTGGCTTCCCGTGTATGTTTCGGGACTGGTTTGTATACCAATTGTACTAATCGGTCGACTTTATGGAGCATGCGGGTGGGGCTTTTTCGCGGCATGCTTGGCAGGGGTAACCCATAGTTATTATAATCGTACTTTGGCTGGTTATTACGACACCGATATGTTTTCGATTACTTCTCCTGCTTTTTCGATGTTTTTCTTACTGGCTGCATCTCGAAAGGAGTCGATTGGCTATCTTTGGGCAGCCACCGTGTCCTTATTACTTGGGGCTTTCTTTTATACTTCGCTTCAGGCAATAACATGTTCTTTAGCCATTGTTTTTCTCGGCTACAGGACGATCTTATTTGCTATAGAATTTGGGTTTCTCGAACAAAAGCGTTTGTTTTGGCAACTTCGATCTTTTTCATTCACGGTAGCCAGTATTTTTTGTATGGCATGGGTTCTCTACGCAGATACTTGGTTTCTCGGTAAAATTCTGGAGGTTAACTTTCTAAAATCACTTTCCTCGTTGCTGATTCCAACCTTTATTTTCTTTCTTTTTCATTTTTTGAAGAAAAAGAGGAGCAATACCGGGAAGGTGGAGTCTTCTTACAAGGCATTATCTTACATATCGCTTGGGGTGATGCTTTTGTTGGCTATTGGGATTCCACCTTTTTTGGCCGTGGGCCCTTTTTCAGGTGTCTGGAATAAAGTTACTGGGAAATTGCAAAGTTATTCAGCTATTTCTCAAAGCGATTCTTTTAAATCTGGGGAGCATCGATACTCCATGAAATTCCTTGATGTGACCACTACCATCCGGGAAGCGAGTGAAGTACCGAAGCGTACCGTGCTCAATCGAATTCTTTCAGATATTCCTTCCTGTAATTGCCCGCGTTGCCTAGCAGGAAAGGAACGGGATGAAGTATTTCTTTTTCCCACCGCCATCCTTGGCTTCTTGGGTTTATTCATTCTTACGCTCAGGCACTGGGAGTTTTGCTTGGGCCTTCCTTTTGCTGCGATCGCTTATTATTGCTTCAAGGGATCAGTTGGATTGAGGTTTACAGTGCATGCAGGAAATATTGCATCGATCGGGATAACTTTTCTGCTTTTGCTGTTACTATGGAGTTTAGTAAGAATGTTTTTGGCCAAAAAAATGGCCCTGAATGGAGAGGGAACAGACATTCCGAAATTTGCAACTTGGGGAACTTTACTCTTTGCTTTACCTATCATCATTTTCCTAGCCAGCCCGAATGTTAAACATGCTCAAAATTATCATTCTCATGTAGTTTATCCTTCCAAGACCATTGAAGTACTTGAAGCACTCGACGCGGCATCCGAACCGGATGATTTTGTGGTTACCTGGTGGGATTATGGTTCGGGTTGCTGGTACTATGGAGGTCTAAGAAGCTTTACCTCTCCAGCCCATCAGACTTACGACAACTATTTGACTTCAGAAATTCTCCGCTCTGACTCTCCTTTGCAAGCAGCCAGGCTTGCAAGATTAAAGACGGAAACCTTTGTGAACTTACAGAGGAAAGCTGAGTCAGGTGATAGGGAATACAAAACTGCGGTTCGCTCTATTTTTAAGGACGGTCAATCTGACTCCGAATTTTATCTAGGACTGCTCAATGATCTCGGGAATGCTTCTTATGATTTGCCTTCGAAATCAAGGGATATGTTCTTATTCCTGCCCTATGAGATTTTGAGGATTTTCCCTACTATTCTTAGCTTTAGTTCCAGAAACTTATATTTCCCAAAGAATCCTAGCGATACCGGGCAAAAATATCCTCCCATGACCATTTTGCGAAATGCAAGGAGGGAAGGCTCTTCCATTACTTTTGATGGTGGCTTTCGTTTGAACCGAAGAGGGGAGCTTATGGTGGATGGTGCAAATAGCGGGAGAATTCCTTACAATACTTTTCTTCAGACCCAAGGAGATGGGAATCGCCCACAAAGAATAGAGAATCTGAATTTTGAGGGTCTTTCCATCCGGCTTACTGGTTCGCCCTCTGCTACTTATCAGTTGCTTTATGTTCCTGAAACCCGGGAACTCGTAATTTTAAGTGCCGCCACCGCTCGCTCTACTTTTGCCCGACGATTTTTACTCGATCGCTTTGATCTAACTGCCTTCAAGCATCCACTTTTTGAAAAAGGAGCCAATCCGGTGAGGCAACCTTTTATGGTACAAGCTGAATGGGTAAATGGTAATTCATCTAATTTGACGCTTCATATGCGTGGAAATAACAAAATCGAAGTTGATCTTCAAAAGAATCTTGCGAAGATTATATTCAGTGGCAGAGCAGAAAAACCGGTACCTTTTGCATTTCACCGTCGATTACATGATGAGAAAACCGGGAAGATCATGAAAATTCCCTCTAAAAATGTTCCGAATGCGAGGTATCATCTGATTCAATCCAACTTGCCAGTTTTCATTAGTGGAAGTAGTTATGAAGTTCCGGAAGGTGGAAACAGCGTTTCTGAAGTTGCCCGATCATTTGGAGTGAAACCTAAATTATTGGCGTCCGTTTATGATAAGGAAGAAAATTTCTTTTTTGAGGAAGGGGAGAGACTAGAAATTCCCGCAAGGGGCTATCAAATGCGTCAAGCATGGTTCTTTATGGATGAAGAGGCGTTTAATAGTGTCTTGATTCAGGGTTTCTTAATGGAAGGATTGCCCAATGAAATATTTGAAAAAGTATACTCGACAGCGTGGGGTAAAGTTTACAAAATAAAACAATAATGAACAAATTTGTATTTTTTCCTGTTCAAGTGCTAAGCCTCTCTTGTAGTATATAATCTCTGTATTTTACATACACATATTTGTCATGAATAACCTTAAAGTCCTTCAACTTCATTTTTTCATCTTGTTAGCGACCTTTTCGGTTGCCGTATCCCAAGATATTTCTACGAAAGGGGCATTGATCATTGCCAGTGTGGAAGGACAGGTCACTGTAATCAACAATGAGTCTCAGCAACCTCTCCCCGCTGCCAAGATCGTTGCTGGAGGGGTAATTTATGATGGTCACACCATCAAAACTGGTCCTTCAGCCAAAATGATTCTTCTTCTAACCAACGGTACAGTTGCTACGATAAAAGCTGATTCCTCTCTGAATATCAAAAAATTTACCCAGGAAAAATTTGATATGTCCAAAACGAATCTTAATGAATTAAGTGGAGAGCCCAGTAAATCTGATACGGTTATTGATATTGAGATCGGAGACATGGTGGTGGATGTTAAAAAGTTGGATAAAAAATCGAGCTTCAATATTGAATCACCTGTTGGAACTGCTGGTATTCGTGGTACAGTTCCAGCGATTTCGGTCACACAGACCCCAGATGGAGGATTTCAACAGAATACCTCTATGCTTCGCGGTGAAATTGCTTTCACTCCGCGCGGTGGTGGGCTCCCTACCATGCTAGGACCCGGGCAAAGCTTATCTTCAGGGATTGGTCCTAACGGGGTTATGCTTCCGATGCAACTTGGACAAGTTTCCGCTGCGATGATGACTGCAATTCAAGCGGATGTTGAGGCTGCTGGTGAGGCCATGGGAATTTCTGTAGACGGAAGTACTGACGCCTCCGATGCGAGTGTGCCAGCTTCAGAAGAGGACGCACCATCTGAGGACGAGTTAAATGAATCAGATGATGAAAGAGAAGGAGCTTCTAAAGGAGTAGGAGATGATGATAATGGTACCGATGCCGTAGCACTGGATAAAGCTGGACTAATCGATCTTGACGATCCGGAAGATCTCGCGAAGGCCGATTCGTATGTCGAAGTAACTGGTTATGCTGCCACCACATTGGAAGAAAAAGTTGAGCAAAGAAGGTCTGGGCGTAGAAGTGAAACCAGTGAGAAAGATGACGCCACCTTTTTGACAGATTTAACCTCAAACCTTGATGATGTTGTGGATGTAAGCATTGAAGCGGAAGCAATAGGAGTGAAATCCGATGCTATGTTTGACAGCCTTCTTGAATCTTCGGAAAATGCGGCCGATGTAAAGGAAGTGGTGGCCGTTGCTGCAGAAATTGGAGCCAATGATGCAGAAAGTATAGAATCCGTTTTCATCAATGTGGACCAAGCAGATGCCGTGAAAGAAGTCATGGAAGTGGCATCTGACTTAGGAGCTCAAGATGCGGAGAACTTAACCGCGGTATTTTCCAATGCGGACAAGGCAGACGACCTCAAGGCAGTTATGGATGTGGCTACGGAGACTCTTGGTAGTGATGATGGAACCGGCACCAAGGTATTGGATTCCAGTAGTGCATCCATTCTTTCAAGTA
>DEYT01000090.1 GCA_002364975.1 Opitutia bacterium UBA3151
AGAAAATGTACTTCTTCCCGGGGAACAAGTAGTAGAAAACCACTCGTTGGATTTGGGGTGGTCGGCACAAAAATATTACTGAGCTTTTTCCCAACCACATCTTCGGTGTCTGATGAAGCATCTCCAGTAAGAAAGCCAAGAACCCAGCAATCTTTTCTGGGATATTCGATTAGAACAACAGCCTTGAACACCGCCCGGTTATCTTTGCCAAAGGTTTCAACAATTTGTTTAACCGATCGATAAACCGTACTTAAAAAAGGAACCTTGTCCAAAAACTTTTCGGTAGTGGAGATAAAAAACTTACCCAGTACATAATTAGATAAAAACCCAAGCAAAGTAAGTCCTAAGATGCCTAGGATCAGTCCAAGAGCGGCCAAAAGGGTTTCAAGGCCAAAGAAAAAACTTTCTTCACTCAAGCCAAGTTGAAAGGAAAGCCGAGTAACCGGGGCCTTGAATAAATCTAAAAGGAAATTAAGGACAAAAATCGTGATTCCTAAGGGCAGAAATATTAACAGACCCGTAAGGAAAGCATTTCTGAACTTCTTCGCAAAGTTTACTTTTTTTTGCTTTACCACCGGTTTGGGTTACTATTGATCGGGCGTTCTAGCGAGCAGAAAATCGGGCCAAGCTTGCAATTCCCCGATGGAATCCATTACCCTTTTTTCTTCCCTTCGAATAATTTTGCGATCTTCTTGCTCGCGATCATCGAAGCCAATCAAGTGAAGCCATCCATGAATCAAATACAGGGAAAGTTCTTCTTGAAAGGATAAATCTCGTTCCTTGGACTCCGCAATAGCTTGATCCACAGAAACCAGAATCTCACCTGCATTTTCTTCTTCCTCATCTGCAGGAAAAGTAATCACATCCGTTGGGCGAAAATCTTTGAGAAACCGGCCATGTATTTCCGCATGTTGACATTTGGGTAAAAAGGCAACTGACAGGATTCCTTTTTTCCCATGCTGATGCAGGGAAAAAACATGATCGAAGAATTGGTGCAGGGTGGACTCGGAAAAAGACAGCCCAAGATAGAGGTTTGAGCTTTCAACCTTGGGACAAGAAGGCATTTCAGATGAGTTTCAGGAAGCTTTTTGCTTCGATTCCCTTTTATTTCCCCGAACCGACGAGGGAGTATACTCGTTTTCATCCTCTGGGTATTCGATCCGTGAATGAAGCATATTCAATGTTGTCTTGATAAAGCTTTGCTTGATCTTTGCTACTTCTTCCAAGGTAAGTGGGCACTCATCGAGTTGTCCGTCTTCTAGACGGTCTTTAAAAATATTTTCCAGTAATTCTTCAACACTATGGTGGGAGACTTTAGGAAGACTACGGGCAGCTGCCTCGACCGAGTCGGCAAAGAAAATAATCGCACTTTCCTTAAAACGGGGTTTGGGGCCATCATAGCGATATGTGGATTCATCCGGCTGGTCACGATCCGCCTCCCCATAGCTGAGGGTATCCTGTTTGAAGCGTTGCTTCGCCTGATGATAAAAGTATTTTACTAGGGTGGTTCCGTGATGTTGACGGACAACATGTCGGATTACTTGGGGCAAAGCATGCTCACGGGCCATTTCGATACCTTCCTTGATGTGACTTTTAATGATCAAGGCACTCATCGATGGATTTTGACGGTTGTGTGGGTTACCAAACTCACCTTGATTTTCAGTAAAGTAATCTGGTTGTGCCATTTTTCCAATATCATGAAAGAGAGAGCAAGCACGGCACATGGTTGGGTTAGCTCCAACACTTAAGGCTGCATTTTCCGCGAGATTGGCAACCATGAGACTGTGATGATAAGTCCCGGGGGCTTCCACTTGCATACGACGAAGCAAAGGATGATTGAAATCGGTCAGTTCAAATAAGGTAGCATCCGTGGCAACTTTAAAAGAATATTCGATTAAGGGCAGTGCACCCAAGACCAAGGCACCAGTTAGCACTCCGACTACCATGGACGCAACCGCATGATTAGCCAAGGCAACCGCTCCACTCCCAACTGCCATGCCTACCCCGATGGCGAGGATGGCACCGATTAGACCAGCCATTGCTCCTGCTTTAAGAACACTTCCCCGTAAGCGAGCATCCCGGCAGAAATAAACTCCAATTAAAGAAGAACTCAAGGATATGGACAGGGAATCAATTCCTGAGTTTTGCATGGTTGCATGAAAAACACTGGTAATAAATGCGGTAAGGGCAGCCATTCGGGGCCCAACGGTAATCATAACCACCATGGATGCCAGAGCCACAGGCATCAAGTAAGGAAGCAAGCCGACTAGAAAAGTATTCTCACCAAAAAGTTTGGTACCACCCAATTCCAGCACAATTCTTGAAATCCCAAGATTGAACAAAATGACCACCGCCACAATTCCAGATCTCGCAGAATCTCGCCAGAAAGTGGGAAGGACTAAGCTAATGTAAACAGCCGCGAACAGAAAAGTTCCAAAAGTGACAAAGATTCTCCTAGGTAAAAGATTTCGGTCTTCGATTGTTATCGATAAAAATTTAGAATATTTCTCAAAATCTTCCTCAGTTACCTTGGTGCCTTTTTTCAAGATTAAATCGCCTTCATTCACAGTGATCATGGTAGGTTCCATCGCTAAGATCGCTCTGTCTTGGGCATTGGTCGTAGCCTGACGGTCGATGGTCCGAAGAAAAAGTCCACGCCTCGCAATCTGAGATAGAGTCGAGGCTAGATCATTCCTGTATTGTTGAGCGGAGAAGGATGCATTTTCATCGCTACTCTCTATAATTTCAGAAAGCGTGATTCCATTTTCGGTTAACGGACCATCATTTTCTAGTTGTTCATGGAGATCAAAAATATAGTTGGAAAAGGCTAAATATTTGGATCCCAGTTCTTCTGGCTTTAAATTTTTTGCAAACCCACTCGCTTCTGAACCAACAACCAAAAGCTGGTCGGATAAATCGATCATTTTTGAATCAATCCGTGTGGATGCATTTACTTCTGAAATAAATTTTTGGTCTGTAGATGGAAATTTGACTACCCCTACTAAGTGAAATTGCCCAAGAAGTTTCCCAACCGAAGTAAAAAAGTTTTGATCCTCCGCAAAGTCTCTCCAGTGGGAAAGCGTGGATAATTCTGCCCTACTTATCTGGAACTGAAAATTACTATCCAATTCCTCAATCAAAGAAATTGTGGCCACTTCCCTAGACTCAGCATCCATTGAATCTAAGGCTAGCAATCCTTCCTCGAGACGAATTAATGCCTTATTGTATCCTTCCTCCCCGGCAAAATCTCGGGCGAACTCACGGGGTGTACTACTTCGAATCCATTCTTCTGCCTCCTTTCTTCTCACCTCACTCAAATACTTAAAAGAACGCTCGGAATAAATATTTTCCGGGGCAACTTCACCCAGTGTTCGCAGACCCGGTGGATCCTGACCCACAAAACAGATAATGATAATTGCCAGACCGAAAAGAAGGGAAAGGATGATTTGCTTGACTCCTTTTTCCCATTTCCCCCGGAATCCCTTGAAATCAACTTCTTGATCTTCCTCCAATTCCTTTCTCCGCCGAGCACGAACACGGCCATTCTTACGACGGGAACCTCTATTTTCCTCGTTTGACATAAAGAGATAATTATCTCATAAAGTAGATGAAATGGTCAAGGCTTAGAGACGGGCTTTTGATAAGCTCCAATGATCGCACTTACTAAGGGATGTCGTACTACATCATCTTGGTCAAATTCATGAAAATGAACGCCTTTTAATTTAGATAAAACTCTTTTGGCATCAACAAGGCCCGATACCTGATTGTGAGGCAAATCAACTTGGGTAACATCTCCTGTAACCACCATTTTACTTCCTTCTCCCAGACGAGTTAGAAACATCATCATTTGAGAACTGGTGGTATTTTGAGCCTCATCCAAAATCGCAAAGCATTTACTCAAGGTTCTACCTCTCATGTAAGCAAGCGGGGCGATTTCAACAACTCCAGTCTCGACAAGTTTACGGGCATCAGCAGGACCGAGAACCTCATCCATAGCGTCGTATAGTGGTCTTAGATAGGGCAAAAGTTTTTCCTCCAAATCACCAGGTAAAAAACCCAGTGCCTCCCCTGCTTCCACCGCCGGTCGGGCAAGAACAATTCTTTGAATTGTCCCTTCAAGTAGTGCATGCAGTGCCGCAATAACCGCAAGATAGGTTTTTCCAGTACCTGCGGGTCCAATACCAAAAGTAAGGTCATTTTTAAGAATAAGCTCAAGAAATCTGCGCTGACCTAAATTTCTTGGAACAACTGATTTTTTTCGAATATTAAGGACTAAGGGATGGTCGAGAAGCTTTTGCATCTCAGAAGTTTTCCCTTTGGAAATTTTCTCCAAAAAACGCAAGAAGTCAGAGCTTTTTATTGTAAATCCTTGTTTTCTGGCAGATTCTAAAAGCTGAAAGAAGACTTCGGCTTGATCGACAGCGTAATCGGATCCTTCCAAGGTTAAGGAAGTGCCCCTTGCTACCACCTTGCACTCAAGAACCTTTTCCATTTTCTGCAAATTTTTTGGATCTTCGGCATAGAGCTTGTGAAATTCACGCTCTGATTCAAAATCCAAAATTCTTTGGGTCATAAATTTTTCATTCTATGTTCGAAACTTTTCTTTTGCAGATGGAAAAAGTTGGAGTCAGTAATTAATTTTTCATGGAACAACGGTGGATTTAAAACGCTAATATAGCTGAATCGCAAGTCAGGAATTCAGAAATTTAAGATCTTGAAAGCAGTTGCCAATTAAAATTATTCTGCCATGACAAATCTTTTCTACTTTATTCATCGTCCATTATGAAAATCCTTTTTGTAAGTCCTGAAGTTTCCCCTTTGGTAAGGACAGGAGGACTCGGGGATGTAGTTGGTAGTCTTCCCCTCGCTCTTCGCGAAATCGGACTGGATGTTCGTATCCTTTGCCCACTTCATAAAGAATGCAAGGATATACCCCGTATTTTGTTTCCAAAACCTATTTCCTTTCGATTAGGGAAAAAAAAATATACTTTCTTTGTAAGTTCTACCAAACTGGAAAAATCCGAGGTTCCAGTTTACTTCATTGGAAACGATGTCCTTTTTAACCGATCGGGAATTTATTCAGACGAAAAAGGAGATTTTCCTGATAATGCTCTCCGTGCATTCGCACTCTCCAAAGCAGCGGTTGAGTTAGAAAAATCTATTGGTTGGGAGGCAGAAATCTTCCATGCCCATGATTGGATGGCTGCATCCACTTGTGCATTCATCAATGCTATTAAAGGAACATACAAGAGAAAAGTGGGATCCGTGCTTACCATCCACAACCTTGAACATCAAGGGACATTCTCCTATCAAGACTTTTTAGACTCTCACCTGCCGACAAAATACTGGGGAATGGAAGGTTTTGAGCATAATGGTGCTCTCAATCTTTTAAAAGGTGGGATTCAACACGCCACCAAATTGACTACGGTCAGCCCCACATATGCACAAGAAATTAAGACCGTTGAATTTGGTCAGGGCCTAGAAAAAAGTTTATTATATCGGGCTGGGGACTTAGTTGGCATCCTCAATGGAATTGATGAAAGTTCTTGGGATCCATCCCGGGATTCCGCTCTCGCTGGAAAAATCCAGATCGCTACTGCCGATGAAGGCAAAGATGTATGCAAGTCTACACTTCAAAAGGAGTTCAGTCTTGCTCAGGAACCAAAAGTGGCTTTGTTTGGAGTGGTTTCAAGGCTTTATAATCAGAAGGGGCTTGATCTATTATTAAAAATTATTCCTTCTCTGCTTCAAAACTCGAAAAGTCAATTTGTCATTCTTGGAAGTGGAGATTCGCATCAAGAAAGAGCTTTTTCAGAATTTGCACAGAGGAATCCCACCCGCATTGCTACATCGATTGGATTTGATGATGAGCTTGCCAGACGGATTTTTGCTGGGTCTGACTTCTTTCTCATGCCCAGTCGATTTGAACCTTGTGGTCTGGCCCAACAATATGCCATGCGTTACGGCTCCATTCCGATTGGTAGGGAAACTGGGGGATTGGCAGACACCATTGTTTCCCACCCCTCTGGGCAAGATCTTTCTAATGGTTTTCTTTTTAAAGATGCCACCCCACAAGGACTCAATGAGGTTATACACAAAGCACTAAGCTTATTTGAAAAGCAACTCGAATTTTTTGAAATTCGAAAAAATGCGATGCAAAGACGATTCTCTTGGGTTACGGCCGCAGAAAAATACGCGAAGACTTATACTTGGGCACTTGGAAAATAAAATTACAAAAAAAAATTTCTGCATCAATGTGGACAACTTTTTGCTCTTGGATGAGCTTTCATGTTGCCGACGCTAATTAATAAACAATAGTTTGTTTTTTGATTCTCATTTAAAGAAAATATGATTAGCAACGGTCCCTCTCGTACATTTACCCGCGAAGCGGTGGAGGCATGGTTGCATCGGTTATCGCTTAGTGACTGGGAAAAAAACATTGAGCAAGACTTGCTTCGTGAGGCTCAGTCTTATTACCGCAAAGGCTTACTTTCTGCTTTGGATATACAGCCAGAACAGGCGATTATCACTCAAAAAGTAAACCGTGAAGAGACCTATTCCGTAGTTGAATGGAATGAAAATAAACCGGAAATCCGAACCTCTTTGGAAGATGAAAACCTTGGGCTTGTACTTGCCACTGCGGGGTTGTATGAAATCGAGGAACTCATTGCTGAGATTCAGGATGAAGATCCGCTTTTTGGTGAATTTAATTTCGAAAAGAAATTGGTTCCTAGAGATGAGAAGAAAGAAGATGATCATGCTCCTGAGGTATCTTCAATACCGGGCGTAAAGCTAATTGTGACCCTAGAGATTTCCTATAAAAAAGGCTTGCTGGCGATACCCAAATGGAAACTTTCTGAAAAGGAAGAAGTAAGTGTTTATGGTTCCAATGCTGAAGGTTCCCTGCAAGATGCCGATCGTCCAGCCCTCATGAGATTTGTGGCGGAAGCAAATGAAAAAGGCTTTTCTTTCAACAAGGAAAATGGAACCTTCCTCCTGACAGATTGGAATCAAATTGCATTATTGACTCAGGAATCCTTACCGAAGTGGGAGCAATCCTTCTCCTTAAAGTTTGAGGGGGATGCTCAATTTTTAAAACATGGACAAAGAATTTTAAACTGGGAAATTGAAGCAAGAAGCGAATCCGAAGGGTCGATGACTCTAAGAGAAAGGTTTCAACTCGGATCCCATAAATTGGGCCGTGCAAGCATTCGTAGAATTTCAAAAGCCAAACTCGGTGCCACTTTCATACGAGGACATGGCTTGGTCAAACTGGATCAAAAACAAGTTGATGATTTTGACTGGTGGCAAAGAAACAGGGGGGATTTAAAACGAACAAACTGGCCTAAGTATATGCTCTTTTCCCTCTTCGCCAGAAAATACTTGAAGACCAGACCGGATGGTAAGCTTGCTGATTGGGAAACATCGATACGAAAAATTGGTACTAATGGCTTGGCCAACAAGTTTTCGTTTCTTCGCCCTTATCAAAAACAAGGAGTTGCCCATATCAGTGCTCTGCATCAACTCGGATGCCATGCCCTACTGGCAGATGAAATGGGATTAGGGAAAACGATACAATCCCTTGCTTTACTTGCTAAAGATAAAGAGAAAGAAGCTTTGGACCTAGTCGTTTGCCCAGCCTCCGTCGTTCAAGTTTGGGTAAAGGAAGCGAAAGAAAGATTTCCTCAACTTAAGGTAAGGGTTTTAAAACGAGAGAATACTTTTACCGATCAAAAAAGCTCCTGCCTTTGGGTAGCAAGCTACACTCAATTAAGAAGGCATCGAAACCTTCTAGACCAGATTACCTTCCGATATACGATCTTGGATGAAGCTCAACTTATTAAGAATCCAAAAGCAAAAATAACCCAAACTTGTTTATCCGTTGATGCAAAAAAACGACTCGCATTATCTGGAACTCCAATCGAAAACTCTGCGATGGATTTATGGACGATTTTTCGTTTTTTAATGCCGGGTCTGTTGGGGGGGAGAAAGGAATTTGAAAGAAGTTTTGAAGAAGATTCTCAAAAATCTGCCCTTCTTGTTAGGAAACAAATTCATCCCTTTGTTTTAAGAAGATTAAAATCCGAGGTTGCTAAAGAATTGCCTCCTAAAATTGAAACGGAATTACCCTGTCAACTAAGTGATGCCCAAAAGAAGGAATACCGTAAGCTTACCGAGCATGCCATCAAAAATCATGGTGAGGACCTAAAGGGTGCTATTAAGCAATCCCCCACTCATATTTTTTCCCTGTTAACCAGACTTCGTCAGGCATGCTGCGACTTATCACTACTTCCAAATAGAACCCATTTACCCCCAGAAGGAGTCAAAACTGATTTATTAATCGAAAAGCTCAAGGATTTATTTCCCACTGGGGCAAAAGTTTTAGTCTTTAGTCAGTTTACCTCTTTTTTATCGATTTTGAAAAAAAGAATTCGGACTGAGCTCCCTTCAATTCAGCTTTTTGAATTAACTGGATCAACCCGGGACCGGAAGATTCCCGTTGAGTCATTTGAAAATGAAAAGGGACCAACCATTATGCTTGCCTCTCTCAAAGCAGCGGGCCTCGGTGTCACCCTTAAATCTGCAGATTATGTATTTCTAATGGATCCATGGTGGAATCCTGCCGCAGAAGAACAAGCCATTGATCGGGCTCATAGAATTGGAAAACAAAAGCCAACATTTATTTATAGAATAGTTGCGAAAGGAACGGTTGAAGACCGAGTTCGACAATTACAAATTTCAAAAAAGGAAACTTTTAACGAAATCATTGGAGAACTTGAAAAACCAAGCGGTCTGCCAGAGCATTTTTCATCCCTTAAGAAATTAGTTGAGCTAACCAACTAATAACAGAATTAATCGTAAGAAAAACTAAATCGAACTTTCTTCTTCCGAATCAGACTTCCGAAGTCGTCGTAGGTAACTCATACCAGGTAGCATCAATAAGCCAGCAACCATAATATAGGTGGAAGGTTCTGGCACCACAGAGTACTGCATGTAAAAGTCATTATTGGAATAATCTAGATAAACACTCCAATCTCCATAATAATAGTTATTATTATATCCAAAATTATCCACACCAATATTAAAATATCCAGAATCTAAGGTTCCGGAACCCGTAGGTTGACTTCCTCCAATGGCAATACTTCCCCAAGTTATTCCAGATCCGTTACTTCCACTGCCATCCAAGAACTTAAAGCCGGAAGTACCCGATTTTTCTGAAAGAGTTCCGGCAACGGCTCCTGCACCAGATCCTGCTCCATCATCCGAAGTAAGACTTAAAATATTAATATCAAAATTTCCCGAGCTATCGAATGCAAGAGAATCAAATTCTAAAACATCCCAATCACTCCCAGCACTTCCAGCAAAATTACTAATTTCCCAATCGTAAACCCCACCAGACTTGAGACCAACGCTGTTAACTTTGACAATTCCAATACTCTGAGCAAGGGTATCAACCCCAGCATCATTATGATCACCTACAATGGATTGTTGAGTACTGGTCCCTGTGCTAAGAGAACTAGATAATGCAATACCAGGACTTATCGAATCAATTTCTCCATTTCCTGAACCAATATTTAAGATAGCACCTGCATTGGTGATAGTACCAACACTTGTTCCAGATCCGCCACCGACAACGCTTTTCTGGGCCGTATTATTCGTGCCTTGACCTTGGATGGTATTGGTAACGGTGATACCTCCGGCAACTGAAAGTTTTCCATGTTCAACTATGGTCGTACCAGTTCCAAGTCCATTGGCGTGATTGGCTACAACGATCCCACCATCAATTGTACCACCACCATCTGCTATTGTTACTCCACCTCCAAAGCTTCCAGAATCACCCGTGAGGGTAAGCTTTCCACTTCCAGTTTTTTTCAAGCCTGCAGACCCCGAAATCGCTCCGCTTAATTCTTGGTGCGCGTCCCCACTGGCCAAGGTACCCGCACTTCCACCAATATTGATAATGTTGGTCCCTGAACCACTGAGAGTAAGAGTACCTGAGTAGGTCTTCTTTTCAGCTGTATTCGCAAATCCTAGCTCAATAGTTTGGGTCGATTCATCGGCATTATTGAGGGTCAAGGTACCCCCGGTTGCCGCTCCAGTTAAGTATTCAAATTTTTGGGTCTTTCCACTACCTGGCTTCAAAGTAAGGCTACCTTCTGCAACATTAAGGTAACCACTCTCCGTAGTGTCCGAATCGGAGATATTGATATTTCCACTAAAAGTTTGTTCTCCTGATCCAGTCTTGAAAATGGTGAGATCAGTGGATGTGGTTCCGTCGGTGTAAATATTTCCTGAAAAAACATATTCTCCATCATTGCCGGAATTACTATGCACAGTAAGCTGATTCCCATCGTTTGCTCCTCCAAAATCTCCTGAACCATTCAATCCACTCAAAATAGCATCTCCAATCCCACCACTGTTGGCCAAATTGAGATTATCATCCCCATCATGGTAGGTAATCGTGGCAACAAAATCATTGGTGTCACTCGCTGCCCCACCAGTGGGACTGACATTATTGGAACCTCCTGTACCTATTAAAGCTTCATAACTACTCCCATCTTTGTAAGTGGAATTTTGAAATTCAAATTTCAAATTTGAATCCATGTTGCCACTTGTGTCATATAAAGCTAGTTTGAGAGTGTTTCCACCAGAAGGCCAGACCCAAGACTGGTTCATTATGGTATTATATCTTGTGGCACCAACACTGTCATCTTTTCCAGATATACCGCCGTCATAAAACCGGATTCCAACAAGAGGGCTAGAGGCTGCATTCAGAGCAGTAACTCTTGTGGAAAGGTCGTTTGCATTTGAAGTCCAAGTCCCGATGGTATCATCAACAATTAAAAAATTTGCACCTGTGGACTGGGTATTTGTTCTTGCAGTTCCTTCAAAAAGTTCATCGGCATCACTACCTGTTCGATTAGCATACTGAGTCTCAAAACCGAATAAACCTGCTCCAACAGATTGAGTTTCAGTGTCCTGCCCGATAGTCGTTTGGGTAGTGATTGGAGTCCAAATGCCGTGGAAGAGATCGGTAGTATTCGTATTTGGAGTGATGGTAGAGGTGGAGTCCGTATCAAAGAATCCTAATTCAATCAAGTCACCCGTCCTAGTAGATCCCACACTATCTGCATCTAGATCTGACAAGGTAGATCCTGCAGCATCCAACTGTTGTAAGGTCTGGACCGAACCTGGTGCAGAAGCACCGTAGGTAACATAAGGCATACCGCTTCCACGATGAGTTTGCCATTCAACTGTCTGGATTTCAGTTCCCGTTGGATCCTGTGGATAAACATTTGTCACACATATGACAAATATAATACCTAAAAATATACTCTGTTTTTTTAATTTCAACTTATGGTTAGTCTTGTACAAATTCACATCCTGATACTTTTAAGTCAAACAAATATTGATTTATCTGAGACATGTTCCAGAAATATGCATATAATTATGAAAAATTCATAATAAACAAATATTAAATATTACTTGCCTTCATGCCCGTTTCAGAACTAGATTATTTATAGTGGTTACTTGTAAAAAGCCCTTGCGAAAACCATTCCACGATGGCAGCTCTTTTTCTCGAAATTTAGAGGCAATTTTTGATATCTGCAAATTCACGATTTTACGATTTCATTTTCTTGCTTTATTCAGTTTTTTTCTATTTGGATTCGCTCCGATCTATGCCGCTGATCCCACCATTGTCATTCATTGGTCTACGGTGACCACAGACGGAGATCCTGACTTACTCAAAGATCGAAATGGAAACCCATTGAGTATCGGTTCAGGCGGAAATGGTAGTGGATATGTCGCTACCTTAGGTTATTTCGATCAAGCTGACGATAATTCCTTGCAAAATCATTTTCTTGGGTCTTGGATTCCGCTAACTGAAGGAACCAGAGTTGGAGACTCAAGCACTGGCTATGGATTTTCGGATGGAATGTTTTCGTTTACTACCGTATTTACGAAGTCAAGTGATCTTGTTACAGTATTTCCATTCGAACCAGCAAGCTACCAAGTCCAAACACCCTTTCCCATAACCGCTTCCGCACCTCCAAGTGGAACTCCAATTTGTATTCGTTTTTATGATGCAACCGAAATTGGTCCTGCAGCACGATACAACACTGTTACGGGCTCCGAGTGGAAATGGCCTGCTTTCTCGAGTGGTATTCCAGAAAATTTATACTTAAAGATTTCTTCTGGAACTGCATATGCTGGTTCAAGTTGGGAGTATGGCAATTATTTTGAAGATTCAGATAACAATTTTACTACCTCCTTAGAGCTTCAATCTTTCTTAACCGTGAATATAACAGGTTCAGGAAGTGTAGGTAGCTTAGATCCAAGTTATAATTACGGATCTACAGTTCCAATTACTGCAACTCCCAACGCAAATATGGAATTTGTTGAATGGCAGGGTTCAGGGATTGCTCAACCTAGCTTTGCACAAACTACAGTCCTGATGGATGCGGATCGAAACATAACTGCTGTGTTCGAGCCCAAGGACTTCAATGTTCTGATCAATGAGAATGGGAATGGGTCTACCACGGGATCTGGCCTTTACCCATACGGTTCTACCATCAATATAACCGCAACTCCTGCTTTTGGTTATGAATTTTCGTACTGGGAAGGGGCAGGTCCTGACTCCAATATTTCTTCGAGTACTACTCTCACCGTTCAACAGGATCATTCTCTGATTGCTCATTTTAGTAAACTTCCCTTCTCCATCACAACCTCCGCTGGCGTTGGTGGAAGTGCCTCTGTGGTAGAATCTGAACCTCCACCCTTCTATTTCGACAACAATTACACCTTATTTGCCGACCCTACTTTCGGTTACAGCTTTTCTCATTGGTCCAGCTCTAGTAATTCTCTTGACCTAATTGATTCTCAAACCAGTCCCATTACCTCATTTCTAGTCCAAGGAGATGCAACTTACACTGCAAATTTTTCTCAGATCAATTATGGACTACAGGTTTTAATGGGAGAAGGCGGGGAAGCGGTATACCCAGAATCTGGAGATCAATCGGCGTTGTCTATGGTTCAAGTAACCGCAGTTGCTCAAGACGGTTATGACTTTGAAATCTGGGAAGATCCGGATGCCTTATTGACAGACAGTTCTCTATCGGTAACCGAAGCAAATATGAGCAAGGCGTCTGGTTCGGTTTCGGTAACCGCGACCTTTTCCAAAAAGACTTATTCCGTTGAGATTAATGAAGGTACTGGAGGAAATGTTTCTCTTTCTCCTGCCAGTGGCCCATGGGAGCACAACGGAGTTTATGAATTGAATGCAACTTCGCAGGTTGGATACACTTTTTCAGAGTGGCAAGGAGATACAAACTCCACATCTTCTCTTCTCAACGGAACCAGTGATGCAATCAACAAGATCGGGGTTAGTGGTCCCATCTCCTTGACCGCAGTTTTCGCTGAGAATGCTTATTCGATTTCGGCTACCACAATCCAAGGGGGCACAGTTTCAGGTACCAATAGCTATTCCATTAATGATACTCCAACAATTTCAGCTCAACCCTCAACAGGTTGGAAATTCTCTCATTGGATTGGTGACTTAGATCATTTGGTAGCTGCCAACGCAACTTCCTCTCTGGTAGACCTCACCTTAGCCCCACTCACACTTTCCTTCGAAGCAGTTTTTGAAAGAGAAGTCTATGACTTTTCTGTCTTCATCGACGGGAATGGCTCGGTTAATGGATATAATTCCAACTTTACTCTTTCGCCTGATTCCGCCACTGAAGTTTCACTTGTGGCAGTAAGCCGAGCAGGCTGGAATTTTGAAAGGTGGTACGGCTATTCAGTTTCTGATCCCGCAGCAAGTAGCATTACTTTTATTCCTAGTTCAAGCGGCTCCCTAACCGCAACCTTCGAAAGAAATTCTTATGATCTGACCGTGACGAATTCTACAGGTGGTGAAACTAATGGAACGGGTACTTATCTTTATGACTCTGCTATCTCGCTAAAAGCCAGTCCAAGTCCTGGTTACATGTTTTTGAAATGGACTGGAAACACCGAGCTCATTGATGAGCTTGATCCTGTGGTTACCCTTAGGGTTCCTGATCAAAATATTTCTTTGTATGCGGAATTCACTCCGATTCCACTCACGATCACTACATCCGTAGTTGGTTCTGGTACGGTTTCTTCAGGTGGCACTTACGATACGGGTTCGACAGCCACTTTAAATGCAACTCCATCAGGAATAGATACAGCAGGTCCAAGAGGGTACCAGTTAGAAAGATGGATTTGGTTCTCTTCAGGAGGGACTTCATACAATAGTACGGATAATCCTTTGGAATTATATATGGATTCTAACTTTACGGTAACTGCTGTTTTTTCTCCGATTCCTCCAGATGATGTAGAAATCGAATTAGTTTCCACGCCTAGTGGTGCGGGTACTCTATTCGACGACCCGGACGCAAGGACTTGGGATGTTGATCTCGACCTCATTCAAAGGGATTTGCAAGCTTCTGCGAATCCTGGTTTTTCATTTCTCGGATGGAATTCCAGCCTCAACGCTTCCTTCAATCCCTCATGGATGAATCCAGCGGTAACCGTAACCCCACAGTCCGCTTCCACGATTACTGCATATTTTACCCCCATAACCCAAAAAGTTCTGACTTCATTTGATTCTTCAAAAGGAACCGTTACTGGTGCGGCAATTGATTTGCCTACTAATACCAGTACACTTATCACTGCTCAGCCTGGGGAAAACCAGATCTTTTATTCTTGGGAACTCAACAAAACCGTTGAGTATATAGTCACGAGAGAGAACTCCGCTATCACAACCAATGAAACCAGACTCTTCATCGATGCAAAGGAAAGCCCTGTCCTAAATCTGGTAAGAGGTTTTACCTATCAATTTTCATCTCAACTTCCTGCCAATGAGACTTTATTCCTCGGTTTAAATAAATATGACTCTCAATCTTCGGCTTATGTAAGTGGAGTCACGGATACCCAAAATTCAGATGGATTTCTTACCTTCACGGTACCAGCAGATGCACCTGCTCAACTCTATTATTGCAGTTCACAGGAATCTTACTCTGGAAATATGATTAACATCATAAGTAAAACCGATGAAGAAATCCTTCCCTTTCCGTACGAATCTCAAATCGAACCAGTTCTTGATTTTGATTTAGCAATACATGCCACTTTCATTGGTAAAGAAATAAAAGTTAACATTGTCGAACCTGTGGGTGGTTCCATTGAGGGAGTTACTGACGGGCAAATTTTTTCTTACATGGATAATGTAAACATTTCAGCTGTTCCCAGCGAACACTACTTATTTGACAGGTGGGAATTATCCCAAGCAATTTCATCCTCGATCGAAGATTCTTCTCTTCAATTTAACATTATGGATTCCTTGACCATCCGTGCGGTTTTCGAGCCCAAATCCTATGCTCTTACCCTCGTGTCATCTCCTACAAATGCAGGAAATGCATTCACCGCAGACAATGTATATAGCTATTACTATGGTTCGACTGTTCCAATCCAAGTCATTGCGCTTCCTGGAAATCGATTTGAATACTGGTCCGGAAATGTAATGGATCCGAGTTCAATGGAAACCTCGGTGACCATAGAAGGTAACACAACCGTTGTAGCACAATTCTCAGAAACCCTCATAGAAATTACCAAACAAACCCTTACCCTCGATCCGTATGGTAACAGCTTGACTGAAGAATCGGGTACTATAACTGGAGGAGAATCCTTTGCATTGGGTGCGATTGCGAGATTCACCGCCTATCCAAATGAAGGTTTTGAATTTAAGAGATGGGAAGATGAAGATGGTAAAATCTTATCAAGTTCAGCCAGTTCAAACATTCAAATTTCTGGCTTCACCAACTTGATTGCTGTCTTTCAAAAACAATTGCATGAGGTTCAAGTAATCTCAACCCCATCCGAGAAAGGTGAAGTTCAGTGGACTGGTCGAGGTATGGGAGAAATATTAACTGGAGAAGTGGTTCATGGTGATTCAATTTCGTTGCAAGCCACACCCGTAGCTGGATATTTATTTGAAAAGTGGACGAGTTCTTCTGGTGATCTTTATCAATCTGGACAGGAGTTACTGGAATTAGCAGTTACCAAGCCAATGATCATAAACGCTAGGTTTGTTCCGATTAATCCAGTGGAACTCACCATTTCAGTTTCTCCAGAGAATTCAGGTTGGACTTTTGGTCAAGGCATTGTGAATCAAAATGCTAAGTATCCAATTCTAGCCAAGCCTAACCCAGGGTATGTATTCGATCGATGGGAAGGTGCCGATATTCTTGATTACAGTGCGGCCAATACCAGCTTAGACTTAAACCAAGACAAAGAGCTCATTGCCTACTTTAAGACCGACCCAAATTTTAATTCAGATGAGTTTCCCCTTATCGATCAACTTGGGATCTTTAATTTAAAAGTTACCACAGCCGATATACTACAAGGAAGTGTTTCTGGATCTGGAGTTTTCGGAACTGGATGGGCAGAAATCAAAGCCTTCCCTCAACAAGGCTTCAACTTCGTTCAATGGAGCAGCACCGATGTAGAAGATCAGTATGCATTAAATACCTACATTTTCTTATCTAAAGATACAGAAATCGAAGCAATATTTGAACCTGCACCCGTAATCGCTGGATCCCAAAATATTTCCTCCAATTGGTGGCAAAGCGATTGGTTTGGAACCTACTGGGATGTAAACGGAACTTGGCTCTATCACACTACACTTGGCTGGTTACATATCCCCTATTATCAACAAAATGAATTAGAATCGATCTGGGTATGGATCGACAAACTTGACACTTGGTGCTGGACGGGAAATCAGATGTATCCTCACATTTACCATGACCAATTGAATGCTTGGACTTGGATCGACCTCGATCGATCCTCACCTGCTCAGTTGGTTTTATTCCAATTCGATACCGACGGAATGAATGGCAGTTGGTTGATCAAATAATTAATTTAAAAAAATTGTACTAATCTTATAATGTAAGGGTATTGTTTACCTTACACTATATCTCTTTCTTTATGTTCAACCTTTTGCTAGTAATAACAATGAAAGGTTGTAGGGAAGCAATGATGGTATCCAATAATAGGTGACAAAAACAAATTTATCTTCTGAAGAAAGAATTTTTGATTTAATTAAAATATACCAATGATACAAAACACATTTGTAGGACAAAATTCAGAAATAAATTCTGAAATAAAAGCAACTTATTAAATCGTGCTGATTTATAATTGGTATGAAACAAAACTTACACCAAAACAAGCAAGATTATTGGTTCGGATTCGATGAGGCTAGAAATGTCTTAGCCCCAGAAGAATAACCACGATAGAGAAGAACTCCATCAGAAGAACCTATTTCATAATCACCCCTAGCGGATGTGCCCGAAGATGATGTTTGCCATCCGCCACCAGTAACTACCACTTGCGGACTTGCTGAATAACCAGCACCTGCAGTAGAAACAGTAATTGTACCACCTGTAGTTATGGTACCTTTTGCATTGGTTGAAGCTCCTCCACCAATACAATAAAAGGTCGCATTTGCAGAGTAACCAGAACCAAGAGAACCAATGGACCAAGTAACTGTAGCATTGCTTGCACTTGTATCTTGCTCATCAGCTTTAAGATTAATATCTCGTTGCTTCTCAATTACAACATAACCACTTCCGCTACCAACAATTTCATGAGTACCAATCAGGTTTGAATAAATGATAGTTCCTCTTGAAGGAGATTCAACTTCTACACCAGTTGAAGCATTGGCTTCCTTACTTCCGTCGTCATTTAACTTGTAACCTTGAACTGAATTCAAGGTTATTTGAAAACCTGTCAGATCAGAAGTCGCACTTGAAAGAGTGATTTTAGTGTAATTACCATCGTTGCTATCGGTAAGAGTGTTGGAACCGGCTGCATCGGTACAACTATCTAAATCGGTTATTGCACCAGTTCCAATATAGAAATCGTTTGAATCCATAGTAGTGGCAGTTGAACCACCCCCGGCAGCAAGAGGGCGACGAGTTCCAATTACATGCATCTCAGTAACACTTGGATTGGTACCAGAATGATAAAAGAAGGTTTTCCAAGAGCCATCAGATTGTAAGAAAGAGATTGTATCGGTATCCGCAGCATCAGCACTGGTGCCAGGATTAAATTTAGTCGCACCCGACCCTATTGAAGTGGAAGGAATCAGTTCACCTAAAAGCAAATCGGTTCCATAGGGATTGTTTAGTAAAACTTGATTATTACCTTCGGGTAAAAACATTTTTTGATCATTAGTCTGAACGGTTCCTTCAAAAGTAAAAGTTACCGAGTTTGTTGTTCTTTTAGCTAAAATAAAAGCTTCGTCAGGATAAATTACCTTTCTTGATTGCACCCCAAGTCCAGCATTTCTAACGCTATACCATCCTCTTGACCAAGTTGGCTCATAGGCTGATCCAGCGTAAGCATATGGAAAATACCCAGATAAGTCAGAATCATAGAGGTAAACCCAGTCGACATCATCTGGTATACCATAACTCCAGTTGGTTGGAAGGTCAGTAATATCAAGACCAAATACCGAACCTAAAGTCGGAGCCGGTACCACTTCGATGGTGTCATCAGCTGCGAAAAAAGATGAGGCATCGGCACTTTCAGAACCTGCAATACGAGTCAAATCAATGGTAAGAGATGTGGTTGTATTTGCGGTTATGAGAAAATACCTACCGTAATTGGCACTGGTTTCCGTGGTGTTTCGCAAGAAATGTGGTCCTCCAACAATGGTAACCGCGGGTGCTTGAGTATAACCCGAACCCGCAGTGACTGTAATACCAGTAATCTCGCCACTACTCACTGTGGCTGTTGCTGTTGAGGTATCACCCCCATCGGATGGGGCGTCGATAATGATTTCGGGAGCGGAATCAAAGCCTGATCCAGTCGAATCATAACCACCGGGGTATGCAATCGTAATCGATGAACCAGTACCGTCTGCGGTTAAGTTTGGAATCTGAGCGTTTGGATTAAAAACATTAGCACCGGCAAAGGGATATGTGGTAGCGTTATTTTCATCCGTTCCAGTAGCAAAAGTTACGGAAGATGAATCGGAAGAACTAACAACACCGGAGTAAACCGCATCTCCCGAAATCGACGCACTAGCAATTTTGTAAGTAGGTGCGGTAGAATTACCAGAATTTAAGGTAAAAGTATTACTTGCAGAATATCCCCCAACACCACTAGAAAAGAGACTGCTACACAATCCGATAAAAAGGCTGAAAGGGACGAGAAAGAAGGGAACTCTATTCATGGCATTTAATTTTTTAATATTGGGCTCGCTTGCTATTAGCAGTAATGGGATAAATCTTACATGAATATTTTACATTTTTTCAAAGAAAAACTTGAAATTTATACTTTTTTTTTGATTAAAAAGGAAAAATAG
>DEYT01000125.1:0-2726 GCA_002364975.1 Opitutia bacterium UBA3151
AATGTATCACCCTGGCCGAGGTTCTCAAAGGAGTGGGTTACTCGACCTATGGCGTAGGAAAGTGGCATGTTGGATACGAGGAAATCCCCACAGATCGGGGGTTTGATGAGTACTATGGATATGTTCGTGGACATAGCACCAGCCAGTGGGAAGCGGATAACTACCAGAGGTTACCCGAAGGCAGGAAACAGGAATTGAAATATAAGAACAATGAGTTTTATGCCACCGATGTTTTCAACGACTATGCCATCGAGTTTCTCAGTCAGGCACAGAAAAAAGAAGAGCCCTTCTTTCTCTACCTGGCTCACTCCTCACCCCATTTTCCCTTGGAAGCACCTGCCGAAACTCGGGACTCTTACCTTGATACTTATCGCAAGGGTTGGGACAAACTTAGAGAGGAACGTTTTGAAAGGCAAAAAAACCTCGGATTAACCACAGATTCATGGAAGTTCACCGATCTTTCGGATGTACCTGTTGATCGCGACGACATTGCTAATCAATTTGCGGGAAAACCAAACCCAGACTGGAAGGATGTTCCCGAAAACCGACAAGAGGACCTAGTCTATCGAATGGCTACTTTTGCCGCAATGATCGATCATGTGGATCAGGGAATCGGAAAGATTCTCTCTCTTCTGGAAAAGGCTGGAGATTTGGAGAATACCCTCATTCTTTTCACCAGTGATAATGGAGCCTGCTACGAGTGGGGCCCCTATGGTTTCGACCAAAGCAGTCGTAAGGGCTTTACTAAGCTGCACGAAGGTAAGGATCTTCAGGGTGTGGGCGGGCCCGGAACCTATCATTCGGTGGGGAGTGCATGGTCATGTCTCAGTAATACTCCATTACGTATGTATAAGCACTTTAACCACGAGGGTGGGAATTGTAGTCCACTGCTTGCACATTGGCCAAAGGGAATCAAAGCTACCGACCGTTGGATTCGCTCGCCGGTTCACCTAATCGACTTTATGCCTACGGTCTTGGAAGTTTCTGAAGCCAACTACCCCAAGAAATTTAAAGGCAAGGACTTGATTCCATTTGAAGGCAGTAGTTTAGTTCCTTTTTTCAACGGGGTAGGAAATTCAGATGATCGTGTTCTTTGTTTTGATCATTTCGAATCCAGTGCGATCCGAAAGGGTGACTGGAAATTGGTGCGTGGAAACAACCGATACAGGAATCGGACTTGGGAACTTTATGACTTAGCTGAGGACCGATGTGAAACCAACAACCTAATTGATTCTCACGCGGCCAAAGCCAAAGAGCTCGAGGCTGAATGGTTACTCTGGGCCAAGCGGGTTAAAGTCAGCCCTTACTACAGTCATGTTGCAGAAAATCCAGTAAAGGTAAGAAAAAAACTGAAGGAGGATGCTCAGGGGTTTTATATTCTTAAACAAGGGGACCAACTGGCTCGTGAATACGCACCTCAATTTATCCAAAAGTCGATAGTGTTAAAACTTTCCATTACTAGGGGAAAAGAAAAGAATGGAGTTTTGATTTCCCATGGCGGGAGCCGTTGTGGCTATTCGCTTTACTTGGTGGATAGGAAACCAGTTTTTTCCTGCAGGCTCGAAGGAAACTTGCATACCATTCAATCCGCTGAGAATTTGCCTGAGGAACGAGTTTCTTTAAACGCGGAAATCTTGCCTGATGGAAGAGTATTCTTAAAGATTGATAATCAAGTGGTGGGGGAGGGAAAACTTCCGGGTTTATTCAATAGTCACCCTCAGGATCCGCTTGAGGTTGGAAATGATTCACAGTCGACCGTGGTAAGCTATGTTTCAAATTCCTACTTCAAGGGAAAGATTAATCAGGCGAAGCTAAAACTTCAGTAGATCTAGGTTCTTGCCCTTGTACAAGAATCAAGAAAGAGTCAGGGAATGGAAACTTCAGCTTTCAAGATAGATTTAAATGGTTAAAAAATGAAATTTTCAGATTTTGGAAAAAGGTTTGCCGGAGAAATTGGTATCGGAGAATTGATGGATGACTTGGGCGATGCCCTAGTCTCAGATCCTGCTCCTTTGATGCTGGGTGGTGGAAACCCAGCTCATGTTCCTGAAGTTCAGGCCCTATTCCGGTCTAGGATGGAGGATATTCTTTCAAGTGCGGGAGAATTTGAGCGGGTGATTGGAAACTATGACACGCCCCAAGGAGCCAGGGCATTTGTAGGTGCCTTGGCCGATTTGTTTCGTGCTGAGTTTGGATGGAAGATTGGACCCGAAAACATTGCTCTCACCAATGGGAGTCAGAATGCCTTCTTTTCACTTTTTAATTTATTTGCCGGGAAATTTGATGGTAGTCAGTTGAAGCAGGTTCTTCTTCCCCTGGCTCCCGAATATATTGGGTATTCTGAAGTAGGTTTGGAACTGGATTTCTTTCGTGCCAACCGTCCAGAAATTGAATTATTGGATGATAGGCTATTTAAGTACCGGGTCGATTTTGACCGGCTAAAAATGGACAATAGCATTGGTGCGGTTTGTTTCTCCCGGCCGACCAATCCAACCGGTAATGTGGTAACTGATGAAGAAGTATCCCGTTTGCGCCAACTTGCGAATTCACAGGGAGTCCCGTTGATTATCGACAATGCCTATGGGACTCCATTCCCCAATATCATCTTTTCGGAAGCCCATCCCGTTTGGGATGAAAATATTGTACTATGCCTGAGCCTTTCCAAATTTGGACTGCCAACATTGCGGACCGGGATTGTCATTGCCAAAGAAGAGACCATTCGAGTG
>DEYT01000125.1:3120-3746 GCA_002364975.1 Opitutia bacterium UBA3151
TTGGTGAAAAGTGGAGAAATTACCCGGGTGAGTAATGATGTGGTTAAACCGTTTTACCAACAAAAGTCTGCAAGGGCAGTTGCCCAACTTCGAAGAGAAATTCGGGCTGAAATTCCGATGCGAATTCACAAGCCTGAAGGAGCCTTATTTCTTTGGCTCTGGTTCGAGGGGCTCCCCATCAGTAGCCTAGAGCTTTATCAACGGCTAAAGAAAAAGGGGGTGCTCGTGGTGTCCGGTCACTATTTCTTCCCGGGAATGGAGCAAGATGACTGGGCCCACAAAGAGCAATGTATTCGGGTTACCTATGCCCAAGACGATGAAGTTGTTGAGAGGGGTATTTCATTAATAGCAGAAGAGATAAGGAGGATTTTTTAAAGAAGAGGTTTAAAGTGAAACTAATTGTAAGACAAAATACTCTGGATCAGATTGACCAAGTCCAGCCATGTTTAAACTTTTGAAAACCCAATAGTGGCCTCATTTGGATGAAATCACTTATTTCGACAAGTATTTTGTTAATCGCTCTTTCTTCTTTCTCAGAAAATAAGCCCAACATTGTCTTTTTCATTGCTGATGATGTATCTCAGGATGATTTCGGATGTTACGGGCATCCGGTAATCAGGACCCCA
>DEYT01000047.1 GCA_002364975.1 Opitutia bacterium UBA3151
ACCTTGCATATTTCTTGATCTAAATATAACTGTTATTATGCATTTGTTCTCTAAAGGGCTTTCTGATTTGGTTCGTTCGAATCCAATGACAGTTTCATAAATTGCTCGAAATGTAGGGATCAGTCGCCCCTCATTGTATGATTTACTGAAAGGGAAATCGCTTCCTCGTATGTCCACTCTTGAACGCTTAATCGGAGTCATACAACCTGCTGCCAAACAAGCTGAATTCCTGCATTCTTCCCACAAAATCGAACGCCTTCGGAGCACCAGAAGTCATCGGATGATTCATTTGAGGGATAAGCAACATTTCGTTCGTAGACTTTCAGACCAATTACTTGCCAAGGGGCATGAAATCGCCCGCTCCCCTAAAAATCATGAAATTGACCTTGTCCTTCGCATAGATAACAAAAAAAGAACTCCGATTATAGCCGATCTTCAATTATTGGATTCCACCCAAACCTTGGGAAATATCCTCTTTGCCATGCATGAATTATCTACGACTCGAGGTGTTATTTGTGTTTCTTCCTTAAAGGGATTAAGTCGATCGATTTCCTCTCTTTTTTCAAAATATGGGGTAAATATTATCACCCCAAAAGCTTTACTGAGAGAATTGAAGTAGCATTTCAAGGGGCATCAGAAGATGCATTATGTTAATAACGAGAAAGTTAAGGTGTTTATATATTTGTAATATTCAAAAAGATACGAAATCATACTACTACCCTACCCTATCCATTCCTAGGCAATATCTTTAAAAACCATTGGCGTTTTTGTTATGGATAGGAATCATACTGCACCCGTTTTAAGTTCATAATATTGAAAGTCCTCGGCAAGTATAATCGCCTTACTGCGAAACAAATCACGCAGATGATCATCCATGGTAAAATAGAAAATTTGCCACCCACTGCTTCGGACTTGCTCGATAAGGTGATCCACCATGTTTGCTCTTCTATCCCAGTCACTGTTTTGAAAGGCATCATCCAAGAGGAGAAATCCAGGTTCACCATCGAGATAATGACGAGAAAAAAGTAAACGAAGTGCAATCATGACCTGCTCCTTCGCCCCGGTAGAAAGAAATTCCTGGGATAAACTTTCAGCTCCACTTTGAGCTAATTTCAGATTTCCTTCATCCCAAGAGAATCCGGAAAAACGATTCCCACTTATTTGCTGAATATCTGAAGTAAGCTCGGGATTTTTCAAATTTTCGGCAATTAATTCATCTTCCTCCTCTTGGAGCTCACGAACCGTAGAAACTACACAAATCTTAGCAATTATCTCCGCAGTAATTTCTTTATATTCTTTCTCTGTTTCTACGATTTTTTCTTCCAAGGAGCTAATTAATTCCTCCCAGTCTCCAGATAAAACATCTGTGACAGCGACAACTTCAGTCTTCAACTGCCCTAGCTCTATTTGCGATTGATGCTGTCTTTCAATTTGAGCTTTCAGCCTCATCTCTAGTTCGCTAGCTAGCTTTTGATCCCAAGCTATTTCGGGGCCTTCTTGGAGGTAGTCCTCTTCTGGAACATGTAATCGATCCAGTTCCCTTTCCTTTGAATTCTGACTTTCTAGCAGGTCCGCCAACTGGGTTTTATATATGGAAATTTGTTCCTTCCATTTTGGGATGGAGGAATTGCTATCCTCTGATGCTCCTAATCTGGTCTCAAGCCTTGCCTGCAGATCAATTTCTTGCTCTCTCAAATGATAAACTTGCTGCACTGCTTCTTCTTTTTGCCCTTGAAGGCGGTTCAAAGTAGCCACTTTTTCCTGGAATGCCTCTTCGCTCACCAGTTCTTCCCCAAATTTCAATTTAAATTCGTTTTTGATTCGGGTAAGGTCGGGATTCTCGGTTCTGGGCTCTATTTCCTGCTGAGTCTTTACCAGAAGCCAAAGGAAAAGGAAAACCACCGCTACTAAACCACTAGCGGTTCCCGCCCAAATACTCGAGAAAAGAGACAAGGCTATAGTAGTGACGAAAGAAGCGAGAAAACAAATGATAAAAACTGGATTAGAACGAGAGACTGGTTCAATCGGTGTATTTTCCATTACTTCTAATTCACGATAGCGAACAAGTGCATGATCAGACCAATCCTTGTGGTTTAGTTCACCTTCTAAATACTGGACTCGAAGATTCTTCTCTTCTAAGTCGGTTTTTACCTTTTCTATCAAATCGAGCTTAGAATCCAATTCTTCTAAATCCTCAGGATATTCCTCCATTTGATTTTTTAGAAGTTTTATTTGTCTGGCGATTTCAAAGGCTTGATGATTTTTTGCAAGTTTGAGCTTTTTGATTTTTTCTTCGATATCGATTATCTCTTGTTGCAGTCCATCCAGTTCCCCCTCCCTCTCTTCCGCAAACCTTCGCCGTAATTCCCCGAGTTTTTCCATTTTCTGCTCAAGTAAATTACGATCTTTTATTTCGCCAGCATTATTGGCATGGATCACTCCATTACCTATGTTCGCTTTGTGTAAATTTCTCTTTATTTGCTTGTCATTTATAATTTCTTCGAGAACTCCACTGGAGGAAAGGCTTTGACGAATCAGATTTTCTGGGGAATTTAACAAAGTATCCCCTGCCCTTACTAGGAGAAGCTTGCTTAGAAAAGCTGGCAGCTTCAATTCCTGCTCAAAGGAGTCTTGAAGCGTTAATTTGGAACTGGGACCAAAGGTTCGTGACACCTTACCATCCAAAGAAGGGAATTCCCCAATTGTTATAGAACCACTTGGAGCAGGAACCCAATTTCGAGCCACTCCATTCAAGGGCGACTCTCTTCCTGTCCCAAACAACCAGCTTGAAAAGGCTTCGAGCAAATAAGTCTTACCGGTTTCATTTTTGCCATAAATGAGATTCAAACCTTTGGGATTCATTTCCAAATTTTTATGAAGCGGCCCTTGGGCATGAACTTGTACGCTTTCAATCCTCATCTTCTAACCTCCAATTTGATAAATTGTTTTTAGAGCCGCCATTTTAACCTGTTCCTTTGAGGGCTCGCCTTGGTCAAATCTCCAACGAGATTTATCCTCAATTTCTAATGGCAAGGAATTTTCTAGCTTTGCATCAAGTAAATCAATTTTTTCGATCACTTTTCGAGCAACCAGATTTCTTTGCGGGTCCGTGGCATTCAACAATCCATCAAAATTTGGGTTCGGGGATTGGTTTGAATGACTAGATTCATAAAGCTTGATGCCTAAGGATTTCACCTCAAGCGTAAATAATTTGATCAGTTCATCCTTCTGTCGTGAAAAACCCACCACCTGTAATCGAACATAAATTCGCTCTTTTTCATTTTTCCAATCGGCATGCATCAATCGTTGTTCCAATTGCTCTCTGAGCTGTTTCATTTCCTGATCCGATGGAAATACAAAGAATGTCTCATCCAAGAAAATTGAGTTTGATTGAACTCTTCTTTCACTAATTTCTATTCGATTAGTATCCAAGACCAAAAAGCGACGGTGTCCAGTTTCCGAAACATCTAATCCTTGAGGGGAACCTGGATAAATTACTTTTCCACCGAGGGGGTTTTTTAAATCAGTCGGTTTATGAATATGGCCAAGAAAAACTTTTTTCAGGTTGGATTCCAAGATATCACTTTTCTTAAGAGGCATGTAAATCCCCTTTTCTCTTGGATTTGACTCCCTCGAACCATCAATAAAATCACCATGACCAACTAATACCCAGGCTTGTCCCTCTGGAAAATTAATGGCTGCATTGATCACATCTCCCATACTCAAGCTCTTCTGATATGGGACAAATAAAACCTGTAGTCCTTCAAACTCAACCGCTTTGGGGGTGCAATATTTATGGAGCGAGTCGAGATGCAAATCTGCTAAGCTTTGTTCTGAATCATGATTTCCAGGAATCAGGTGAATTTGAATATCAGGATAAGAGCGACAAGGATCTAAAAAAGAGGAATAGGCAGATTCATCGCCATCTTTATCGAAAAGATCTCCGGCAATAATAAGATGTTGAATACCTTCGGTGTTCAACTGTGCCAAAATATTTTGTAACGCAAGAGCACGATCCAAATGTTTTGAATTAAGATGTAAGTCGGCAGTAACTGCTATTTTCACTTTAGATTCAAAATAAGCATTTGGAAATTGAGAGTAGTGTTTTCATGAATTAAGCGGTCTGGGTCAATTCTCCTTTTTTCCAACTGTTCATAATTGCTTGGGTAAATAATCATTCGTATAGCTTGACTTAAAGCTGTTGTTAAAGAAATGTGATTAAAGGCAAAACTCAATTTCTCAGTTTGTTTTTCTATCCCTTAAACCTCGAGATCTTGTCGCATTCTATTAGAATTTATTATCCTTGAAAGGTCGGTTTCATTGACAAAGCATTGGGGAACTTTTGTGCTGGTGCATCTTGCACATCGGATCCAGAAGTCTTCAAACCCAAGGGAATCAGAAAGAACTTTAAGATCCTTGCCTAATTATTTTAATTTATGTTAACCGAAACTCGCTTCATTCTTATACATAGCTTCTGCCTATTCCAGAATGGCGATGGTTTTCAATTCCGATTAAAAAAATACCATCTTTATTTCCATTTAGGCTCGAAACATTAAACAACCTATTAAAATAATTCTCTCAACCTTCCAATGAGCTTTAATTTAACCACTTCAACTCAGACCGAAAGCTTATTGGACGCTTTTCTGGAAGACACCTCTTCCTTGGACCCATTTGAAAAAAAATGGGTGGTAACCAGCGGAAAAGGGATGAGAATATGGATGAAACAAGCGATTGCGGAAAGGACCGGAATTTCTGCAAACCTTTGCTTTTTATCTCCTGAACAAGGAGTCTGGTCATTAGCAAATTTGCCTAGTTTCGAAAATTTGATTTCAGACCGAAATCCATTTTCTAAAGAAAGACTCGCATGGAAAATCAGGCAGGTGCTTCCCCGAATTCATCAAGAAAACCCAGAGGCCTTTCAGATGCTTACTCCCTTTATTACCGACGAGGATCCGCTTAAAAAAATTCAACTCTGCTGGGAAATTGCTGCGGTTTTTGATGAATATCTTCATTATCGCCCGGAACTCTTGGAAAAATGGGCTCAGGGACATGGCGAAACAAGTTGTCGGGACGAAATTTGGCAAGCACCCCTGTGGAGAAAAATAAGCAGTCTAATGCCATGCCCCACTCTTTATAATCTGATTCAGCAGGCAAATTTCGCACAGAAAGCTCCACCAAAATTATTCCTTTTTTATCTATCTCCTCTATCACCTATTCATTTTCAAGCATTCGCTGCATATGCATCCAAAAAGACTTTGCATGCATACTTACTCCAACCAACCGATCAATATTGGCAACAAGTTCTTTCAAAAAAGGAACAGCTCACCAAGCTAAGTGAAACTACATCCGAAGAAGATATGTACTTAGAGCTCGGCCCTCCTTTACTGGGTGCACTCGGAAAGAGTTGGCAAAAGATGATTTTTCAATTCGAAAACATCGATGCCTATGATCCGGTCTTCAAAACAAAAAGGAATGACAAACACGACTTAGATGCTCTGGGCACACTGCAAAAAGTCCTGTTAGAGATGCCTGAGCAAGGCGATCTCGAAAAGGTAAAGTATCAGTACGGAGACTCAAGCATACAGATACATTCCTGCCATGGTCCACTTCGTGAAATTCAGATTCTACATGATTTTCTCCTCGACCAGTTCAACCAAGATCCAGATTTAAGACCGAATGAAGTTTTGGTTCTCTGTCCCAACCTTCATAAATACTCAGCAGTGATTGATGCGGTGTTCGACAATCCTGAAGGGAAGGAAAAGAGAATTCCATTTGGCTTGTGCGACCGTCAGTGGCGAAGCGAAAGTCGGGTCATTGATACTTTTTATCATCTCCTGGAATTTGCCGAGAGTCGTGCAACCGCAAGGGATTTCTTTACTCTGATCAGTAGACCCGCCATTCGGGATAAATTTGAATTGAAAGCCGAGGACTTAGAAATCATCAGATGGTGGATAGAGAAAAATCAAATCGCATGGGGGTTTGATCTGCAGCACAAAAAATCCCTTTCATTACCTGCATTTGAAGAAAATACATGGCAACTTGGAATTGATCGATTGCTGCTCGGATTTTTTGCCGGAGAAGAGAAATTGCAAGGTTTTGATCATTTATCTCCCTTCGATGAGATTGAGGGCGAAAAAGTAGAAATTCTATCTAAATTTATCGATGTGGTTGATTCTCTAAATCTTTTACACCAGAAATCCTCTTCAAAAAAGTTGCCCAATGCATGGCAAAAAATCCTAGAGGATTATTGCATCAAGCCATTTTTTAAGGAAGAGGAACAAACACACCAAGATCTTGTGGAAATTAGAAAGTCATTGGGCTTTCTTACCAATGAGACCGAGGATAACCATGATCTTGAACCACTTTCCGTAATTCGTCTACATTTGGAAAGAACCCTAAATGAAAAATCCTTATTTTCTCGGCATCTCACTCATGGTGTTAGTTTCGCCAACCTTAGATCAGCCCGTGGAATTCCTGCCAAAGTAATTTGCCTGCTTGGAATGAATGGCGGTGAATTCCCTGTTTCCCCCACCGCACCAAGTTTTGATCTTTGTAAAACAAATCCAAAATATAACGACAGGAACGAGACGGAAGAAGACCGTTTGCTGGTTATGGAGGTGATTCTTTGTACTCGCAATTGCTTTTATCTAAGCTTCCAAGGGCAATCCAATAAGAATAATGACGCCATCCCTCCCTCCATAGTAGTTGAAGAAATCATCGAACAGCTTGATGATTTGCTTGATTTTTCAATGGAAAAAGTTGTTCAAAATGCAAAGTCAGCCTTTGCACTCAAACATCCACTTCAAGCTTTCAGTAAACGCCTCTTCAAAGTTTCTGACAAACATGAGAGTAGTGGTCAATTTTTCTCTCCTGATGCTTGTCGGAGTTTTTCAAATACCTCTTGTAAAGGGGCGGTTGCTCTATCCGGAGAACCAAAGCCAATTGAAGAATTTTGCTCCGGGCCGATTTCAAATGAGAATCCAGAGCATCCCAAAATTCATATTTTTGATCTCGCCCGCTTTTGGAAAAATCCGAGTGCCTACTTTCTTAATAGAAGCCTGCAAGTTTCAACCAAAGAAGTCAATATCCTGCTACCGGAAAATGAACGATTGGGTAGTTGTCCATGGCAAGATAGTTCGATCAAAAGGCTATTAATTAAGCAATTTCTAGATGGTCAGGATTTAGCCGATTCTCACCAAGAATTACAAAAACAAAATCTTCTGCCACCTGGTCAGATAGGCAAAGCACTACATTCTTCCATGACTGGAGAATTAGCAATGATGTTTCAGAGGACGCATCCTAATCTTGCAGAAAGAATATCGAAAACCACAATACATGGTTTACTAAATGAAATTGAAATAACTGGAGAAACTGGTCCATTTTTTGAGAGTACATTCTTTTTATTTCATAGTGCAAAACTGAAAGGTAAGAATTGCTTGGAAGGCTTGATCCTCCATCTTTTTCATAATTTATTTGGTCCTTTCCCAGGAAATTCCAAGACCGTGGTTGGTGCGATTGACAAAAGCTTTCGCTTTGCTCCCGTTTCTCCAAACCGAGCCGAAGAAATTTTATCTCAATTATATGAGCTCTACACAGAAGGGGCTGCCCGACCCCTGCCCTTTTTCCCCAATGCCTCCCTCACATGGCTTGAACAAAAAATCAAACATCAGAAAGGAAAGAAAAACTTACTTGAACCACTTGATTGTGCTAAAAAAAGCTGGTTTAACGAAATGGGTGGAGAGGGAACCGAATTTTCAACTGAATTAATTTACCACGAGAATCCTTGGGGTCTTCCAGAGACTTTGGAATTAAATGAATTGGTCATGGGCTTTATCGATGAATTAGGTGAGTTTGTACTATGATAACGCCCTTAATATTCGAACCTGAGCAAACTCCTCTTGAATTTGGAGAAACTTTAATTGAAGCAAATGCGGGAACAGGGAAAACCTTCACCCTGTGTAAAATCGTAGAAAGACTGGTCTTGGACCACGGAATTCCCATCGAAAGGATTCTTGCAGTCACTTTTACTAATTCAGCTGCCCAAGAACTTAAGGAGCGAATTCGAAAAAACCTCATCGATGCCAAAGGTAAATTGCAACCGGAACAAATTAGAGAAAGAAACCTTCTAAGTCGTGCATTAGGGAATTTCGACGACGCCCGAATTTACACTCTTCATGCTTTTTGTAAGCGCCTACTTTCTGAATTCTCCTTTGAATGCGGAGTCAGACCAGACTCGGAATTAATCACTGATCAAAGCCAAATACTTAAACAAGTCGTTCAAGATTTCCGGCGATCTTTTTTTTCAGATACTGCTCCATTTATCGCTGCCATGTCCATGACTGGAAAACTCACGGAAAATGAACTTGAAAAATATTTTGAAGATAAGGATTTGATCAGGGACCCGAAGAAGGAAACAAAAAAAACTAGCCTTGAATCCGAAGGAAAGGAAAACCTTGCTTTATTTATTTCTCTTATAAAAAAATGGGACCAAGAAAAAAAGTGTATTCAAGAATTCCTTCATCATGGGGCGAAAAATGGATCCAAGCCTAGAAATGCATTAGATCAACTCGACCGCCTCTTTCGGCAAGAACTTGAACCCTTGAGATTTCAAGAAGACCTGCAAGCAGAATCCAGCCAAGACAATGAAGTTCAGGTTAAAATTCCTAATTTCCAACTTATCAAATTGATCAGGCAGGTATTGAGAGAAGAAATCAAAATAAAAGAGAGTTCTACGATTGCTCGCCCTGAGTTTTTCGATTCAGCACTCCACTTTTCTAACCGCTGCGAAAATCTGGAAAGGGAAATCCTGTTGCTATTCGAAGAATTCGCGGCCATCGAACTTACTAGGCTTAAATCCTCCTTAAACTTAAGAACTTTCGATGACTTGCAACAATTGGTTGCAGATGGCTTAGACAGCGACCAAGGCAGTGCCTTAGCTGAAAAGGTTTTTTTACAATACGATGCCGCACTTGTGGACGAATTTCAAGATACCGACCCTTTACAATTTGAAATTTTACGAAAGCTTTTTTCTCCTAACAGTCAGAAACTTTCGAAAAGAATTTTTTATATCGGAGATCCCAAACAATCGATTTACAAATTCAGGGGAGCAGATCTCAATAATTACTTGGATATCAAAGCAAGTTTAAACTCCAGCAGCATTCACTCTTTAATCACCAACTACCGCACCCATCCATCTCTGGTCGAAGCTACGAATTCATTTCTGACCTTATGCAAAAATCAAGAAGATGGAATGAGTGATTGTAACCACTTATTTTACGATAAACGGATCTTTTTTATAAAATCCAGAGGGAATGAGCTTAACGCAGAGGATAAGAAGTTTGAGTGCTCATCAGGCGATCTATCTGCTGCCCCCTTCAACCTGCGCTATCTTCCGCAAATTCATCAGAGTGAAAACCTAGAAGTGGTGGAAGAAAGAATTCTAAAGGATATGGCAGGAGAAATTCTTTCCCTGCTCGACCTGGAAAAAAAGACCACCATTGGAACCAAGAGAATCAAAGGGTCGGATATCGCTGTGCTCTGCCGCAACAACAAGGAAGCAGATCTCATTCAAACCAAGTTTTCCCAACACCAAATCCCAAGTGTTTTGCTTGCCACCCGTTCGATTTTTAAAACTCTCGAAGCCAAACACTTCAAGTACTTAATGGAAGCTTTACTCAATCCTTTTGATGTAAAAAATATCAAAAAAGTGCTTGTCCTTCCACTTTTTGGATTAAAGGCAAACGATATCCATGAGCTCATTAAGGAGAGTAAGTTGTGGGATGCCTGGGCAAATAAGTTCTTTGAATGGTCGGAATTGTGGAAAAAGAAAGGTTTCAGTTTTGCCTTACAGAATATTTTAAAGGAAGAATTCAGGCTGAGAAAGAGGGAGGGGAAAGCGGTTACTGAAAAAATCCTTAGCGAAATAGGCGGGGAGAGAAGAATGACCAATTATTTGCATCTGGGAGAAATTTTATATCAAACGGAGCAAGATATTTCTTCATTCCCAAGGAATTTATACCTTTGGTTCGTTCAGCAAATGGAATCGAGCTTGAACCAGGAAGAATCTCATGCCCGTCTTGAATCAGATGAGGAATCCGTAAAAATCTTGACCATTCATAAATCTAAAGGGCTCGAGTTCCCCATCACTTTTCTTCCCTTTTCTTGGAAAACTCATACCCAAGATAAAGAAATTGGAAACCAACAGGAGAACATGCGCCTTCTATATGTTTCTCTAACCAGAGCTTCCTCGCGATTATATCTTTACCTCCGTGATACTAATAACCAATTTAGTAAAAACCCAATAAGCAGGTGCCTATCTCTCGACCCCATTCCCCATCTGGAAATCCTGAAATCAAATTCTGACTTTTTCGATCTTCGTCAAGTTTTGGATCAATCACTTACGAATTCCTATTCTAAACCCCCCAATCATTCTCCACTTAAACCAGTAGATTTCAACGGAACAATTCCATCTGGCAGAATCAGCAGTTCCTTTTCAAATAAAGTCAAAGGTATTGAAAAGGAAAAGGATCTAGATGAAAATCTTCCCCAAAGAAAGGTTGTTCCTTTGAATGCTCGAATCGGTCCCCACTCCTTTCCTGCTGGAACCAAGGCGGGAAATTTCTTTCATGAAGTTTTTGAGAATATCGATTTTGCCCAAAAGGGATTTAAAGAAGTGATCCGACGTCTACTTCCTGTCCACGGTTTGCATCAAGCAAATATCGAGATTGCAGAAGAGATTGTATATTCAACGCTACAGGCAACTCTCGACAAACACCAAGGGGAAAGCTTCCAACTTAGTGAACTATCCCAAAATGATAGAATTGAAGAGCTAGAGTTTCATCTGCTTTCTTCAGATTTTGATTTGGAAGAACTTGGGCATTTCCTTGATCAAGTTGAGCCTGGAAATCCATTTGCTACCTACCTAAAAGGAAAAAAAAGCCTATCTAGCTTGGTTGCTGAGCTTAAATTCTTCAAGGGTTTTATTGACCTTACTTTCAAGCACAATGACAAATATTTTATTTTGGACTGGAAATCGAACCTGCTCGAAGGTGATCAAGATGCCTTCGCTTTTGAGAACCTGTTTGAAGAAATGAAAGAGGCAGACTACCTCCTGCAATATCATCTCTATACTTTGGCCATCCATCGCTTTCTCTCGCAATCAAGCTCTTTGGATTATGACTACGACCTATGCTTCGGTGGAGTTTATTACCTGTTTATCCGAGGTATGTGCAAGGGTTCAAAACCAGATGACGGCATCTTTTTCGATCGCCCTTCAAAAGCAATCATCCAAGCAATGGATCGCTTCCTAACCATTTAAAGATGAAAGAAACAACTGGCATCAAACCCAAACTGGCATCTCAGATTTTAGAATTTTTCAAGAGACATAAAACCCAAGCCGAACTGGATGATACTCTTCCGATTCTGGAGTCATTATATAATAAACTACTGGAGGGTCACTCTTCCCTAAATCTTAGCGAAGTTGGGAAGGAAATCGAAATTCTAAAAGAAAATGATCTGGTTGGAGGCCCAGAAGAAATAAAGCCTTTAATATTAACCTCTAGTGGTGATCTTTATTTCAAAAGATATTTTGACTATGAAATTAGCATAGCCAAAAAACTACGAGAGTGGTCAACAATTTCCGACCAAGATCCGATAATGGATTGCTCGCATTTGGATAACTTATTTTCCAATGATGCCGATCAATTGAAGGCCGCAAAATTATCAATCAAAAATAAATTTTC
>DEYT01000072.1 GCA_002364975.1 Opitutia bacterium UBA3151
TCCTTTTTTGGTCCAGAATATGACCCTCAATCTGAAATTCTTGTCACGGTTGGAGTTTCTGAGGCAATTGATATTGCACTTCGGGCAATTTTAAACCCAGGGGATAAGGTGCTCTATCATGAGCCCTGCTATGTTTCTTATGCGCCCAGTGTTTCCCTTGCTCATGGGGTTGCAATTCCCGTAGGTACGGTTTCGGAACATTCTTTTTCTTTAGAACCTGAAAGCTTTGTTAAAGCTTGGCAGCCAGGATGTAAAGTTCTTTTGCTCAATTTTCCTACCAACCCAACTGGCGGAACTGCAGATCGAATAAAGCTAGAAACACTCGCAAAATTCGCAGTTGAAAAAGATCTAATCGTAATCAGCGATGAGATTTATGCAGAACTTACCTATGACGGGGAACATGTCAGTATTGCTGAACTTCCTGGAATGAAGGAAAGAACCATATTATTACATGGTTTTTCCAAAGGCTTTGCCATGACGGGCTTTCGGGTTGGTTTTGCCTGCGGTCCCGAATGGTTGATCGATGCGATGATGAAAATTCATCAGTATTGCATGATGTGTGCACCTATTCTGAGCCAAGAAGCCGCGGTGGAAGCCTTAAAAAATGGTACCGAAGATGTCCTTGAAATGAGAGACCAATATCAAAAGAGGAGAGATTTTATTGTTCGAAGGTTTAACGAAATGGGATTGGCTTGTCATTTACCCCGTGGCTCTTTTTATGCGTTTCCAAGTGTGAAGTCTTTTGGACTCAATGAAGTTGATTTTTGCCACCGATTACTTCGGGAGCAGGAGGTTGCAGTTGTTCCCGGCACTGCATTTGGAACCCACGGAGAAGGACATGTGAGGGCTAGTTTCTCCACCTCCTATGAGAAATTGGTTGAGGCTACTGATCGTATTGAATGTTTCGTAAATAGTTTATCTGAGGAGAATGTTTCGGCCCAAGCAGTCTAATTCTTTTGAAGGTAGATTGAATCTGAAACTGACCCAAAATGGAAACGATTAGCGTCGCTATTGTCGGCCGACCCAATGTAGGAAAAAGTCGTCTTTTTAATCGTCTAGCAGGTCGAAGAATTTCCATTGTTCATGATCGTCCAGGAGTGACGCGTGATGTTGTGGTTGCTGACTCTCCTGAAGGGTATTTACTAATGGATACAGGTGGTATCGGGATGCAGCCAGAGATGACTTCAGTTGAAATTCAAAGTGCGACTGAACAACAAGCAGATTTTGCCATCCGGGCTGCAACTTTGTTACTTTTTGTTGTCGATGGCCGTGATGGTTTGCTTCCTTTAGACGAAACCCTTTCCTCAAAGCTTAGGAAGATGGGAAAGCAACCCATTCTGGTCGTCAATAAAATGGATATTCCTGAACAAGGATATTCTTTTTCTGAATTTGCTAAGCTTGGTTTTGAATCGGTGGTAGGGGTTTCGGCCGAGCATGGGCATGGCGTCGATGAGTTAATTCAAGAAGTTGCACATAAATTACCTCCCTCTCCTCCCTTGCGTAGTGGGGATGAAAGTAATCGTACCAAAATCGCTTTTATTGGGCGACCCAATGTGGGGAAGTCCTCGCTTTGCAATCGACTGCTTAATATGGAACGCCTGATTGTAAGCGATGTGCCGGGCACCACTCGGGAGACTGTGGAGTTGGACTTGGACTATCAAGTGGAGGGGCAAGAAAATCCTTGGTCTTTTCGTTTGTTTGATACCGCAGGTTTAAAAAGAAGAAATCGCATTGATTCCTCACTGGATTATTTTTCAGCCGTTCGAACCAAGCATGCGATCGAAGAAGTCGATGTCGTATTTTTGGTTTTAGATGCTAGGGAAGGGGTGACCAAACAAGACAAAATTCTAGCCGGTCAAGTACTGGAAGCAGGAAAAGCCCTTTCCATTTTAGTTAACAAATGGGATTTAGCTTTAGAAAGTTTTCGAAAAGACCCTCTCCCTGGCTATGAAGACGAAAAGGATTTTAGAAAGAGTTATATAAAGTCTATCCGTAAAGAATTATTCTTCCTTCCAGAATCCCCCATTTCTTTTGTTTCGGCACAGACTGGATATGCGGTCGAAGCTTTTCTTAATATCGCCCGCGACCTCGATACTAGAATGGATAAATCGATTTCAACTTCCACGCTAAATAAGTTGATTGGAGAAATGTGGGAACATCGCCCGCCCGCAAAAGTTGGTGGAAAGCGGTTCAAAGTCTTCTATGCAGTGCAGGTAGAGACGCGACCATTTCGAATAAAATTATTCTGTAATCGGGAAGAAAAATTAAATGACCAATATCGTCGGTATTTGGAAAAAGGAATTCAGAAACGCTTTGGTTTATCTGGTTGCCCTCTAAAATTTTCTTTGGCTGGGAAAGAAGCGAGGTATAAAGAAGAACAGGATTAATAAGTTCGGATTTCGCTATGCAAAAAGCCGCCAAGCGGCTTTTTTTGTATCCTAATATCGTTGTCCATAGCACTTAACCCTGTGATAATAATAATTTATAGAATATGATTTCAAATCCATGCAGAATAGGCTTTTTGGGATCGGATGAAATTGCCATCCCTTTTCTTTCCCATTTGGCGAAAAAAAAGGAGTTTTCTCTGGAAGCGGTCTTGACCCAACCAGATAGGCAAGCAGGCAGAGGACGAAAACTTCGACCAAATCCAATTAAGGCATGGGCAGTGAAGAATGGTTATCCTGTTCGGGATCCAGAGAAACCAGGACCGACTGAAGTAATTTGGATTAAGAAACTGGAAATTGAGATTCTTCTCGTCATGGCTTATGGACATATATTAAAGACAGATTTGCTCACCGTTGCCCCAAAAGGTAGTTTTAATCTACATGCATCTCTTTTACCCGCTTACCGCGGTGCATCTCCAATCGAGACGGCTTTGGCTTTGGGTGAGACAGAAACGGGAATTACTTTGATGAAAGTCGTGCCCAGAATGGATGCGGGCCCTATTATTGACTTAGAGAGGGTTAAAGTTCCCGTCTCTGCGACTGGACCTGATCTTCGAGTTATTTTAGCTGAAGCATGTATCCCTCTCATCGATCGATGCCTACCTTTATTAAAAGATGAAAATGTGGATGAAATCGAACAGGATGAAAGCCAGGCAACTTATTGCAGAAAGTTGCGGAAAATCGATGGTGCCCTTGATTTCTCTTTATCGGCTGAAGAGCTTAGTCGGCGGATTCGAGCGTTTCGATCTTGGCCTGGTAGTTTTTTTGAACATTTTGGAAATCGGATCCGAGTGGGAGATGCAAATCCATATCAACAAAGTTCACTAAAAGTTGGAGAAATTTCGAGAACGGAAAGTGGGATGTTAATCATTGGAACGGGAACCTGTGCTCTGCAGATAAATCTCCTTCAAAAACCAGGTGGTAAAATGCTGTCATCTGCTGATTTTCTTCGAGGTTATAAAATGGCCAAAGGATTTATTTTGGATTTTGAACCTTCCATGTCCCTACTTCGGGCCGGCGATTAAATCTAAAATTTACCAAAAGATTTCTTGATTACCATTCGAGAATTCATAATGCTACATACCGTGGATTGGTTGGGAAGACTCTTTAAGAATTTATTTTTTAAAAGTACTTCAGTTATTACTGGAGTAATTTTTTTGGTTTCGTTGCCCACGCTTTCGGCAAACATCCAAGTTGCCAACTTGAAGCAAGACCTTGAATTAATTGCTAGAGAAGTTGCTGGTTTACGAACCGAAGTCGAAATGCTCCGACGGGAAAATGCACAATTGAGAATTAGTCTTCAACAAGTTTCCAAAAATGCAAGCAATCGGACTGGGGACTCGCAAGGGTTACTTGTACAAATTGATTCTCGGGTTCGAAAATTAGAATCTCGTATGGCTGCTAATGAAAAAAATATCGCAAGCTTGCAAAGTAGTTTTGATCTAAAGATCCAAGACTTGGTCAATAAGATGAATCAGAATTTTGCTAAAGTTTCAGTTTCAACCCCTACAAGCCCTCCTCCCCCTAGTTTCTCAATTGATTATCCACAAAATGGATTTGTTCATAAAGTGGAAAAAGGAGAAACGGTTAGCAGTATTGCCAAAAAATATAAGTCCAAAATTAAATGGATTATCGATGCCAACCAGATTGCTGACCCTACGAAGGTAAATGCGGGCAGAGAATTATTTGTACCCCAGCAATAATGGCCAAACCAAAATCAAGACTTGGACGTGGCTTGGGCGGTCTCATCTCAGGGGGCGGTAGTATAGGCCAAGCTTCTGCAAAACTAACTTCTGAAAAAGGGATCCTAAAGTCTCGGACAACGAAGAAACCATCCAAAGAAAAAAAGGGCAGCTCCACTTCGACAGATGAATTGATGGAGATCGCTACTTCTGGGGTTGTGCCCAACCCTTACCAGCCTAGAAAATCAATGGATTCGAAAGCCATTGATGAGTTGGCCGCAAGTATTAAAGCAGAAGGGTTGTTGCAACCGATTGTGGTTCGAAAATCAGGAGAGGTCTTTGAATTGGTTGCTGGGGAAAGACGCTTGAGGGCCCACCAAAAGTTAGGGCGGAAAAAAGTTTTGGCTAGGATCCTTCAGGCTACCGATCTGTCCTCAGCCAGTCTTTCCCTCATCGAAAACCTTCAAAGGGAAGGTTTGAATCCGATTGAAGAAGCTCTAGGTTATCATTCGCTGGTAAATGATTTCAATCTCACCCAGACAAAGGTTGCGGAAAGGGTAGGGAAGAGCAGAGTTCATATAACCAATTTGCTTCGCCTACTGAAATTGCACGAGGAACTTAAAGTTCTCCTTACCGAAGGTAAATTGTCTACGGGGCATGCCAAGGTTTTACTAGGGATCGAAGACCTTAATGATCAATTAAAAATTGGAAAACAAGCGATTGCGGAAAGTTGGACCGTTAGGCATTGCGAAAAAGAGGTGTATTCATTTTTGAACCCTTCCTCTTCAAATCATTCAAAAATTTCTGGCTTCGCCAACCCGTTTTCGGGTATGGCTCAAAAAGCTGAATCTAAACTAGGGCGTTCCGTGAAAATCAAAGGTGAGCCAAGCGGTGGGGGTAAGATGACCCTCGGTTTCGAAGATCCAGTTGATTTGCAAAATTTACTCACATCATTGGGGCTTTAGAAACCGATTAACGAGTTGCTTTTTTTTGGCAACTTGGCAGTATTTTGAAGTTTCCCTGAATTATCATGACTGTTTTTCTTACAACTGTACTTGTTCTGCTTTGCTTGGTGGTCGTATTATTAATTATGTTCCAACGTACTTCTGGTGGCATGGGTTCCGCACTCGGTGGCGGAACCGCGGATCAAATGCTAGGTGCCGGTTCTGCAGCTCAGTTGTCTAAATTGACTGTATACGGAATTCTTGGTTTTTTCGTGCTTTCTTTTGTGCTTTATGCTTTCTATCAAAGGCAAGCAGATAATCCCGATAATTTGCTTCGTAAGGGAGAAACTCCGGCATTGGACGCTGACCCAATAAGTGCAGCAGACATCGAGGTTCCACTGCCTGAAAATGTCATTGCACCTCCTGCGCCTGCACCCATAAATGTAGAAACTCCAGTGTCAAAACCAGAGGAATCGCCGAAATCTGAATCCAACGCGACTGAGTAAGCGGGTAAGTTCTGCTCTAAGGCATGCATCCATAGGTTGCATTCTCATTTTTTTCCTTATTGGAACCTTTGAACTATATCCAAAATCTTTTCCTGCCCGAGGGTTCGCAAAGATATTAACACCTGTAAAAGCACAAGAAAATTTGAATGAATTTCGCTCCCTTATTGCTTCTTCTTTGCAAGAGAGTGGTTTTCATTCCGCTTATTGTTTCAAGTTCAAATTACGCCACATGCCAAGAAGAGGGGCTGAAACCGAGTGTTTTGGCTCGATTGCTGGACCTACGCTTAGAAGTGGAATCTTTCGTATCGAAATTTTTCCTGACCCTGACATTGCAGAGCCAAAAGTTTTTCTTCTAAGGAATCCACTCGAACCAAGAGCCTGGGTTGGATATCAAAACCAGAATGATTTGGAAATTCTTTCTCGTGATGCCCTGCTTAAGCCTATGGTTTCCGGGATGAACCAGACTTTGTTTGATTTTTTGATGCCTTTTGTTTTTTGGGAGGGAGAGTATTTGAAATCCGGAAAAGTGGCGGGGCGACCGTCTCACCTCTATGAATTTGCTTCTCCTTTCTGGGTAAGCGAAACCATGCCTGATTGGAGCCGTGTAGTGCTCGCTATAGATGACGCTTACCTAGCACCTTTAAGAGTGGAAGTCTTTTCGGATACCGCTCAACTTCTTCGTTCCACAACTCTTAGAAGTTACAAAAAAGTCGGAGAGGAATGGATCATCAAGACTTTGGATTGTATCAATCAAAAAGATCGCTCTAATACCAGGCTTGAAATCCTAGCTGTGGCGACAGAACTTGATTTAAATCCAGGTTTGTTTTCGGAGCAGAAATTCAAGCACCCTTTATCGGTTCCTACTTCTGCCTTTCAAACTTTTGATTAGTCTTGGATTTTCCCAAATCAATTATTCTTGATGAATACTCTACTTTTTTCATTACTACTTTTTAAATGAATTCTGAAAATATGCTTTCTCAATGGGCTAAAAATGTCTCTCCTTCTCCTACTTTGGCAGTTGATGCTAAGGCCAAGGAACTAAAAGCGACTGGTGAAGATGTCTGTGGGTTCGGAGCTGGGGAGCCAGATTTTGATACGCCTTCCTTTATCAAGGAAGCCGGGGCGAAAGCGTTGGCCGACGGAATGACCAAGTATGCTCCAGCCGGGGGGTTGCCAGCCCTTCGATCTGCTCTGGCAAACCAATATCAACAACTTGGTGTTCTTCAAGATGCCAATCCTGCTCAAGTCGTTGTTAGCCCAGGTGGCAAGTACTCCTGCTACCTTGCCATCCTCGCTACTTGCGGTCCCGGAGATGAGGTGTTGATTCCAGCTCCTTATTGGGTGAGTTATCCCGAAATGGTAAAACTAGCTGGTGCCACCCCAAAATTCATATTCGCCGGGGATGAGCAAGGTTTTAAAGTGAGTGCTCAACAAATTGTAGAGGCTCTTACATCCCAGACTAAATTAGTCATATTAAACAGCCCTTCCAACCCGACCGGTTGTCTTTACAGTAAGGCGGAAATGGAAGAGATTGTTGAACTTGCCTGCAACAAAGATTTTCTTCTTATGTCCGATGAAATCTACGAGTATTTACTTTACGATGGGGCTGAGCATTTTCGCCCTGCTTCTTTTGGAGAAGATGCCAGAGACCGAGTTATTACTGTTTCTGGATTTAGTAAGACTTTCTCGATGACGGGATGGCGCTTAGGGACGCTTGTAGCCAACCCTATTATTTCTAAAGCGGTTGCCTCCCTGCAAAGTCAAACTACTTCGAATGCTACCACCTTTGCTCAATATGGTGCTTTGGCGGCAATTGAAAATTGGGACCAGGCAATGGCTGCAGTTCGCGATATGCTGGTCCACTTTGATCGACGTCGGCTCAAATTGCTCTATGGCTTACAAGCCATCGATGGAGTTTCTTGTTTGCGTGCCAAAGGAGCTTTTTATCTTTTTCCTAAAATTTCAAGCTTTGGTCTTAGTTCAGAGGACTTTTCTTCTCGCTTATTAGAAGATGAAAAAGTTGCGGTGGTTTCTGGACACGCATTTGGAGCAGATGGTTACATCCGCCTCAGTTATGCCACTTCAGACGAGGTGATTGAGAAAGGATTGCAGCGGATGAAATCCTATTGCGGGAAAATTTAATAAATTAAACTCATAGGCATTATCAATTTCTTTGTTGACTGATGTTTCGATTGAACAAATTATCTTCATTAAATTTAATAAATTAATTAATATGAGATTTGTTCCTTTTTACCTATCTGCAATTACAATTCTTTCAGTTTCTTCTCTTTTTGCTGATCACCGAGCCCCGAATGACTATTCAGCATCAGAGAGAGAAGGAGTCACGAGTGGATATTATCTTGGTTTTTCAAGTTTAGCCGATGAACTCCGACAACTACGTCGCCCCTCGGATATACCGGTAACCGATGGTTTTATTAAAACCTTTTATTTAGATTTTCATTATGCAAACCAAGAATTTAATAAAGAATTTTTTATTCCCACTTACACTGATGATACAGTTGAGCATGATGTTTACGGTATAACCATTGGCCTTGGCCTTGGGGATAATCCTAATTTAGACATCAAGATTCCTTTATCCGCATCAAGGTTCGAAGTTGGTCATGTTGATGATTCTGGTTTTCTTGCTGGGATCGAGTTATTCCCCAATTATCGTATTAATGAATACATTGCTTGGGGGGTGAATCTGGCCCATCATAATTCATCCAGTGATTTCCCAATTTTTGACGAATCGATGACCAGTGTATCCTTTGAAACCATGGTAGAATCAAGCACAGACTATGGGATGAACTGGAGTGGTAGGCTTTCATTAGGTCGGTATTTTCCGAGCAACGACATCAATGATGAATCTTTCTGGCTCTTCAAAGGGGCGATTGCCCTGCATTACCATTTGCATGAGAACTTTACCATGCTTCCCTTTGTTCGTTTCAATTATTCAAATGGAGATGTTTTGACTGATAATCTCTGGTGGGATTATGGAGCCGAATTTATTCTGATGCCAAATGCTCCATGGAATTTCAGCTTTGGAATCGCTGGAGTAGGTGGGCATAATGTAATCGAGGAAGGTATGGAATTCTACTTTTCCACCAAAGGAAATTTCTAATCGATCCAACTTTATTAATATGAAAAAGAAAAAAGTATTTCTTATCTCTCTTTCCGCAACCATTCTATTTGCCTTTGGTTGCACTCGGACCGCAAATAAAACCGGACCTCTTACTCCATATCCTGAAGTTACTTCCGATATTGAAATTGGTGAGCAGGTTCGTGGTCAGGGTACCCGTGCCGAATTGCTTGGCTTTATACGCTGGGGCGATACGGGACGGGCAACATTTACGGCTCGGGATCAAGAGCATGATTTAGGTGGAGGTGTGGTCAAGCAATCCATGCAGTCCGCGGTATACGACGCTTTGGAAGGGCAACCTGACCATTTTATCCTGGATCCTCACTTCCATACTGTAGAGCATAATTTCTTACTTTTCAAGACAGCCAAAACTCAGGTAGTTGGACGAAAAGCAAAGCATGATAATTATCGCCAAGTCAAAAGATTTAATTCAGATGGCACCATCACCTTACCTTTGGATGAATCTCCACAGACCTACACCGTCAGTCGGAATGGAAGAGAAGCTACCAAGATTGTAACCTCTGGAAACATCACCCCTTATGTTACCGATTCAGCTCAGGTATTCGATACTTCTTCGGGTGTCCGAGTTTTGGATATGGATATTCCCCAAGATTCAGGTGCGGGTTCTTTAGAAGCTCTCGAATCAAAACTGAACGAACTCAACCGAAGAATCGACGCTCTTAAATAATCAAGGAGATTTTACCCTTTTGGGGAGATTAGTATCCTAATTTTTTAGCTTCCTCGGGATTATCCTGCATAGACTTTTCGAACTCAGAGATATCAAAATCGGCTACAACAAAATTCCCATTTTGAAGAGTTGGAGTCTTGGACTGCCCACTAGCATCGATTAAATCATTCATTCGGCTTGGGTCTATGCGGACATCAATGATATCAAGCTTAAGTTTTCTTTTTTCAAAATATTGCAGGGCATCTATGCACCAAGGGCATCCCTGTTTAACAAACAAAATAGGCAGGCTCATCATTTCTTTACTATGGGCAATTTAATCCGCAGGCAAAAAGAAAAAGCTCAAACCTTTCTTGGCATTTGTTTGAAGCTAGTCATCATTGAATTTTAGATGCCAAGGAAAAATTCTACGAAAGAAATTCTGCAAAAAGATTGTATCCTAGTTAAGGGTGCCTCGGAAAATAACCTCAAAGGAATAACGGTCTCCTTTCCCAGAGGAAAACTGATAGGAGTTACTGGAGTAAGTGGTTCGGGTAAGTCATCCTTGGTTTTTGATGTGCTTGCGGCGGAAGGGCACCGAAAATATGTCGAGAGCTTGTCTCCCAAAGCTCGACAAGCTTTGGAAAAAGTAAGAAAGCCCGAAGTTGATTATGTTGAGGGTTTGTCTCCGGTTCTATCCATTGAGCAAATCTCTGCTGGTTCGGCAGGTCCAAGGAGCACGGTGGCAACGGCAACTGAGATTGCGGATTATGCCCGCCTTCTCTGGGCGACTGCTGGCCAGCCATATTGTCCAAAAGACGGTGGTAAAGTGGAGAAAAGAACTTTAGACGATGCGATCGAGCAACTTATCAAAGCTGGTCAAGGTAAGCGAATGCTTCTACTTGCCCCCTACCTGATTGCAAAAGCAGCGGTTTTGAGAGAAGAATTACCAAGTTTGGAAAGAAGGGGCTTTCAAAGAATTAGAATTGATGGAAAAATAAAAAGATTGGACGATCGCAACCTGATCCCCGAAAAAACCAAAGGCCGGGAAATTTCAGTCGACATCGTGGTTGATCGCCTACTTCTTGACTCTTCCTCACGAAGTCGTCTTGCAGATTCTCTTGAACTTGCGTTCAAGGAAGGGGAAGAGCTTGCTTTGGCTCTTCTGGAAAAAGAAGAGGGATTTGAGGAAATCAAACTTTCTCAAAGTTACTCCTGTGAGATTTGCGGTACCAACTATCCCAACCTTACTCCCCGTTTCTTTTCCTGGAATCACCCGGACGGAGCTTGTGAAACCTGCTCTGGATTGGGAGAAGTCCTGCGTTTTCGAGAGGATTTAGTCATTCAGGATCCATGTATTTCTTTGAGCAAAGGAGCAATTAAGCCTTGGCGCTTTGGCTCCCGCAAGATGATCACCCTTCGAAAAAACATACTCAGGGCACTTGCCGAGCAGTATCCTTTTGAACTAAAAACCCCATGGAATGATTTACCTAAGGAAATCACTCATTTTATTCTACATGGAAACCCTGAAAAAGAGTTTGAATTGAAATTGCAAGTGGGTAGGGGGAAGGCGAAGAAACAAGTTTTCCCCGGAGTTTTTCAGGACCTGCAAGATACCATGTGGAATACTTCCAGTGAAACCCTACGGGCCAAGCTTTTAACCTGTCAATTTGGCACGCAATGTCCCGATTGCCAAGGAGGAAGGCTTTCCTCTTATGCTCGAAATGTAAAAGTTGCCGGTTCTTCCATTGATACTTTTCTAGCACTGCCCGTGGAAAAGGCATGGAAATTTATTAAATCGAAAGCGGCAAAAGATCAGAGATGCATTCAGGTCGAGGATGCCCTTCATGGTTTGATGCAAAGACTGGGTTTTATTGAACAGGTAGGCTTGGGGTACCTGACCCTGGACCGTTCCTACCGAAGTCTTAGTGGAGGAGAGGCTCAGCGAGCTCGCTTAGCTACCCAATTGGGAATGGGCTTGGTAGGCGTCACTTATGCTCTAGATGAACCGAGCGTGGGCCTTCACCCCGCTGATCACGGAAGATTATTGAAAGTACTGGAGGGATTACGAGACAAGGGCAATACGGTGATCGTGGTTGAACATGACGCAGATACCCTTAACGCTTGCGATCATCTTGTTGAAATCGGACCCGGACCAGGAGAAAGTGGGGGCGAATTGTCATTCGATGGAACTCTTAAGGAATGCCTACTCTCCAAGAAGAGTCGTTCTGGTCCATTTCTTGCCGGGCTTGAAAAAGTGGAGAAAGATGCAAAAGAAAAAAAACCAGGCAAGCAAAGCTTAACCATCCGGAAAGCGAGTGCTAATAATTTACAATCCATCGATGCATCCTTTCCTATCGGGCTACTTACGGTGGTATGTGGGGTTTCGGGTTCGGGAAAGAGTTCTCTGGTTAATGAAGTCTTGGCGAAATCAGCTGCTTATGAATTGCACCGTTCCAAACAATTACCTGGAACTCATGGAGGCATTGAAGGATTGAATAAATTCGATCAGGTAGTCCGCGTGGATCAATCGCCAATCGGAAAAAGTCCCCGTTCCAACCCTGCGACTTTCGTGAAATTATTTGATCTACTGCGAAAGCTTTTTTCTCAATGCTCATTGAGTCGAATTAGGGGTTACTCCCCAGGGCGTTTCAGTTTCAATCTTCCTGGTGGTCGATGTGAGAAGTGTAAGGGAGATGGGATGGTAAAGTTAGATATGCAATTCTTGGCAGATGTATTTGTGGAATGTGAAAGCTGCAAAGGAATGCGCTACAACCGGGAAACTTTAGAGGTTCGATATCGAGGTCATAATATTGCGGAAACTCTGGATATGTCAGTTTCGGAGGCCAAAGAACTTTTCGTTAAGCATCCTGCAATTTTAGCAAAATTAGAAACTCTAGATGCGGTTGGTTTAGGATATTTAAAGCTAGGTCAGCCCTCGAATACTCTCTCGGGGGGGGAATCACAACGCATCAAGCTTTCCCTGGAACTCAGCAGGCGCCAGATGGGAAAAGTATTATACCTGCTCGATGAACCAACCACCGGTCTTCACTGGCTCGATGTTCAGAAGCTAATGGACTTACTTTTTAAATTGCGGGATGCGGGTCATACCTTAGTGGTGATTGAGCATAACCTGGATGTAATCCGCCTGGCCGACCATGTAATTGAAATTGGACCTTGCGGGGGAGAGCAGGGTGGGCAGTTGGTATTTGAAGGCTCACCCTCGGAGTTAACTACAACCGATTCCTCAACCGGGAGGTTTTTGATAAAGCATCTTGCTATGCTCCAAGGGAATGATTAAGCAATCGATACATGGCAGAAAATGATTCTCTAGGGGATTCTCCTGATCTACTATCCACCAAAAGAAAAGGTTTTTGGAATCTTTGGAAAAGGCGCGGGCTTTTAATTATTGCCTTATTGGTACTGCTCATTCCGCTCTACGGAACCTTTAGTCCATTATTCGAATTTATTCTTTTTGCTGTATCTCTGGCCGCCCTTACGCACCCCATTTTTTTCCGGCCTATCGACAAGCTTGGTCAAAACCTTTTTCCTCGCTTTCCGAATCAAAGGAGGTCAGAAGTTTGTGCCGTTCTTTCCACCCTTGTTCTTCTCATGGTCATTGTATCCCCCATTTTTCTTTTGTTATGGGAAGCCTCGGATGCTCGAAGAGGGGTTCTCGAAATGGTTTGGTCCATAGCCTTGGGTGAAGGCGATGGAAGAGCATTTCTTCTGGAAAGTGTCTCTAAAAGAGTTCGCGAAATCCAATCTATTTACCCTAAACTCCCAATTGATGAAAAGGTTGCGGTGCAATTCGTTTCCAACCTTGTGGGAGATACTCGCCAGTTCTCAGGAACTTTTATGGAATTTCTATTTAAAGGTACTCGTGGCTTTGTGGCAGAGCTTGCCCTCGCTTTGATTGCATTATCATTCCTATACGCACACGGTAGACAGTTTCTGGAGCGAGCTCTTTCTCTCGGAGGATTCCATTCTTCGGAAATTCGTTCCTGGTTCCAACTGCATCGCAAGATTACCTTCCGTTTGCTTAATGATACCGTGCTTACCTCTTTAATTCGAGGGGTCGCTCTCGCCCTCGTCGCCCATTTTGTTGGTGGCTTCTTTTTTCTTCCCGTTTTTTTATTGGGTGCTTTTATAGGGTTGGTCCCAGTGGTCGGAAGTGCCATGGTTTGGTTGCCGCTTTCTTCCTTAGTTTGGGGTCAGGGAAAACCAATGACCGCAATCATTTTAGCCCTTCTTAGCTTATTACTTAATTACTTGATCAGCCGGGCCCGGGCCGGGATGGGCCAAAGGTTGCACGAACAAGGAGCTTGGCTGAGCTTCCTTTTATTCTTGGGGATCATAGGCGGAATTCTTTCCTATGGGCCCCAAGGATTTGTAATCGGTCCCATGGCAGTCGTTCTGGCCTATGGATTAGTTCGGTTTTTGGCGAATCAATCGCCAGACAAAGTGGCAAGCGGATAAGCTTTCGAAAAAAGAAAACTAATCTGCGTCATATATCCTTACCTTATCCCAAAGGTGAGAACAATTTTGGATAAAGCGATGATGAATCGGATGATCTTGATAGGCGTCGTGCCCAGACATGTCAGATAAAATTACCGAAAGTCCACAGTCGTAACTAGTATCGACAACTTCTCGAGGAGGAGTGGAAGCTGGTCTTCCACAATAAAAACCTTTTACAGATTCTATTCCAGCCAAGGCATTCACTTCTTGAAAGAAAAAATCTCTATCGTCTTTTGAAATATCTGATTTTAACCAAAAAAACACTGTATGTACTAACATATTTCCTTTTTTGTATGGTTATACCTGATTAACAAGAATAAAGTATTGCCAAATGGTTTCGAAAATTATGAATTAATCTGAACCATAATATTAATTACCCTTTCTTAGATTATGAAAAGCTTCTGTATAAGCTCTATGTATCTTTTGTTGCTTTCGATTTTGTCGACACATGCAAAAGATAATTTCCGCGTTGTTTCCCCCGAACAACTCAAGCCGACCGTTTTTGACTTCTTGGATGATCATGAAAACCTAAGCGATGTTGAGCTTTCCAAGAGCTTGAAGGAATACTTGGTTGCTCAGGGCTATACTTTTGTTCAGGTATCAGTTTCTGAGACTGCTGGAGTAACTACTCTGCAAATTAAGCCTGGATTCATGGGTATGGGTAAGGTAGTAGGTAACCAGTATCTCGATGAAGACGGAATTCTTGACCATTTGGATTGGGAAACTGGGCAGCCCTTTAATTATTCAAAATTCTACAACCAAACTTCTCGATTGAATAGAAATCGATTTGTGCAGGTCGATTCTAAACTCAAGCCAGTTCGTGGCCACGATGGAGAAATTCAAGTAAATGCGGACTTTAATGTGGAGGATCAATTACCCCTTAGCCCCTACATCAGCATCTCGAATGATGGAACTGAACAATCTTCTGGCTGGCGGACCCGGGTGGGACTCGAAATCTGGGAAAATTTTATGCCCAACGACCGATTGAATCTATCCTATTCTTTGGATCCCAAAGATGCTTCCAAACTTTCCTCTTATTTTGTCAGTTATCAATTTGGTTCCAGTGATTTCTCCCAAACGGTCTTTGCAGGTTATTCCGATTCGGAATATGAAAATGTTACTTCATCCTCTTTAAACATGGATATTGCCGGGGATGGCTTTTTTGCCGGCTACTCCGCAGTGTATCCAATCGGCCTTGTCGATTCGGATTCTCTAGCAGTCAGCTTTGGATTCAGTTATCTCGATTTAAGCAGCCAAATCTATCTTGGGAATAACAAGCTCTTGGCCAGTGATGAAGATCTAACCCTATTTCTTCCGAGAATTGGTTTACAGGGAAAGTTTGCCAACCCATTTGGACTTCGCGGAGACGGCTTTTGGTCTCTTGGTGCAGTTTCAGATTTGAGTAGTTCGGATGATAATGAATTGAACATTCAAAATCCCGAATTGGAAAAAGGCTTTTGGGTACCCAAGGTTTCCTTTGCCATTGTCGAGCCCCTTGAGTTTTTGGGTGTTAAGGGAGGGATTAAATTTAAGCTTAATGGGCAAGCTTCAAGTGAACCTCTTCCCACCAGTCTCAAGAAATCAATCGGTGGTATTGCTTCCGTAAGAGGCTATCGAGAACGGGAGGCGTATGGGGACACTGGTATGAGCATGAGTCTGGAATATTCCATGTTATCCGAAAAAACTTCAATTTTTGGACTGGATGGAAATGTCCAAAACATTTTCTTTTATGATGCTGGATATGTCTCGAATGAAGGAACAATGGCTTCGGTCAATGATTCCACTGGGATGCAAAGCTTTGGTGCCGGTCTGATTGGTAACTTTGAAGAGACCGCAGACATTTCCTTGCAGGTAGGGGTTCCTTTGGCTGATACGCTCAATACCCCGATGCACGATGCCCGCACACACTTTAGTATAAATTTCCGCTTCTAATCCAACCTACGCTTCATTGCACTTATGAAGAATTCAAAATACTCCTTCGCAAAATCTATTCGTATCTGGACTAATCGTCACAGGAAATCCTTTCGCATCGTTAAGGATTCTATGTTCGGTACATCACGGGCATTCTTTATGAGCATCGGTTTGTTCGGCTTCATTATCGGATCACCGGGTGCTGCCTTAGCTGCCACCCTCCCAACGGGTGCCGATGTGGTTCATGGTCAGGTTGAATTACAAAGCCCTTCTTCCGATGCGATGCGCATCATCCAAAGTTCTCAATCCGCTATCGTGAATTGGCAAAGTTTTGACATCGGGTATGGTGCTCTGGTTGATATTATCCAACCAAATATCAATGCCGCGATGTTATCCCGAGTCGTTGGAAGCAACCTTTCTGAAATCCATGGATCCTTGAATGCGAATGGCCATCTCTATTTGATCAATCCAAATGGAATTTTATTCGGTTCGGATGCCCAGATTGATGTCCATGCATTGATCGCATCTTCTCTCGATATCGCCGACTCTGCATTCCTTTCTGGTAATCTTTCTTTCAATGGTGATTCTGAAGCCTCGGTGATGAATCTTGGTTCAATAAAAGCGGATGAATTTGCCGCGCTCATCGGTGGAGAAGTTGATAATTCTGGTTCCATCTTGTCGGATGGAGGTTCGGTAGGATTATTGGCTAGTAGTACAACTTTTGAAGTTGGCAAAGCATCCGGTGGTACTATATCACTGGATATTTCTGGTCTCCTTGAAGGATCAGCCATTCAAGATGGTTTAATTGATGTATCGGGTATTGATGGTGAGGGTGGAAAGGTGCTTGTTAATGCCGATCAAGAAGTTATTGCATCCTCTAGTAGTTTGACCTTAGCAAATGGTGGCACTGTAGGTAGCGGTGGAGAAATTATTTTCTTCTCGGAAAACTCGGCGTCATGGAAACCGAATTCAATTATAATGGCAGAGGGGGGGATCGATGGGGGTGATGGTGGATTTGTCGAGCTATCCGGTTTAGTTGATGTTCAATTGAGTGGCTCGCATGTCTCAACTACCGCTTCAAATGGTAAAACAGGAGATTTCCTCATTGATCCAGTTGATATTACGATCTCTAGCTCTTCCACCTCTAACCTTTCGCTCAATGGAAGCACTTACGATTCTTCTGCTACAACAACCATTCTCAATGTTGATGATTTGGTCACTGCATTGGCATCAAATAATATCACGGTAACTACGGTTAATGATTCATACGATGCTCCAAATGGTGGGGATTTGACGGTGGCAACTTCTATAACTAGCTCATCGGGTAATGACTTGACTTTGATTGCTAGCGACCAATTAACAAGTTCATATGGTGCAAATATTTCTTTGACCGGAAACTTAAATTTGACCGCTGGTCCTGGGGGAATTCAGACAATTGGTGATATTGATGTTGGATCCAATACAATAACCTCAAATTCTGGTGGGTCAGCCATTTATGTCGGAGATGTTACAGCAGGTAATTTATCCCTCACAACGACTGAAACTGGATCTATTATTCAGTCTACCAAATTTAATGGAGGTGAGTTGAACCTTGTTACTAACAACGGAAATGTTGAGGTTACAGCTTCTTCCGGTGATTTGTCTATCGGATCTATTAGTCTTGGCTCCGGTTCGGCTACTATTGAAGCTTCTTCTGGTACTATTAATGATGCTGCGAGTGATACAACTGTGGATTTCGTCGCTGGTTCAGCTACCTTGTCGGGTACCTCCGTTGGAAATTCACAACCGATTGAATTTGGAACAGTTGCTACTCTTGACCTTACTGCAAGTTCGGGTAGTGTAGCAGGGAATGCAGCTGCTTCATCGGGAACTTCACTTACCGCAAGTGCAGCATCAAGCACTATCGCATTTGAAAATTCCTTAGGAGCTATAGAGATTGCTTCGCTGACTGCTGGGAGTTCAGTTAGTCTTACCTCTTCCGGTGCGATGACTCAAACTGGACCCATCTCCAATAATGGTCAGACCATTACTTTAGCTGCTGGATCAACCAATGATATAACCCTTTCCAACGCCTCCAATGACTTCGGTACGGTTTCCATTACAACTGGAAACAGTGTAAATTTGAGAGATGTAAGCGGGTTTACTCTTAACTCGGTTACTGCTTCACAAGTGGCTGGAAACTTAACTCTTCAAACTGCGGGTGGAGTAGCTATGGCGTTGCCTGCCATTACCCTTGGAGCAGGTGATAATCTTTCAATAACATCAACGGGTGCGGTTACGGATTCTGGATCTTTGATTGTTCCTGGCACTACTACCATTTCCGCTAGCGGTTTAGATGTGACTTTAGATGATTCTTCCAATAATTTCGGTACCATTGGCGTCGTCGGAGCCAATGTTGCGATAACCGATGTGGCAGCAGTAGATTTGGGAGCTAGCACCGTGAGTGGAACCTTCGCGATCACTTCGGGTGGAGCAATCACGGACAGTGGA
>DEYT01000122.1:0-130 GCA_002364975.1 Opitutia bacterium UBA3151
CGAGGATGCGACGTACCCGAAACCAAAGAGCGGGCCGCTCGGTTTCCTATTTCGTCTTGCATCGGATTGGGTTTACAAGGCTCACAAAGTTGCCTTTGCGACGGTAGGCTCTTACCCCACCATTTCACCC
>DEYT01000122.1:471-5076 GCA_002364975.1 Opitutia bacterium UBA3151
GGCGGTATATTTTCTGTTGCACTAGCCGTAAGCTTACATTTATGCAAGCTTCCCCCATTTTCACAGGGAATCCTGCCCTTTGATGTCCGGACTTTCCTCTATTCATATTAAATATGAACAGCGAATGACCGCTTCTCGAAAAATTAAAAGTCATCATTTCAATCTATTAGAAATCGAAAGAAAAAAGAAAAAATTGCCTGAATATGCTGTAACATGAGGTTATCTTTCTGCATATACAATTCGACCGCATTGATCACACTGAGTGATTTTTCTCTCAACTAAGATGGAAGAGACCACATCATTCGACACCCGAAGATTACAACCACTACACCTTTGATCTTCCACTGGTGCCATGTAAGGAGGTTTTGAAATTACGGTTTTAGTTCTGTCGTAATGACTTAAGAACTGGGGCTCAACTTGCTTTCTTGCGTCTTCAATTTCACTTTCAAGAGTTTTAACGTCTTTTTGCACTTCTTCACTCCGCTGTTTCATAGATAATAACTTCTTTTCAAGCTCCTCTATCTTTAAAGTAATTTTATTTTCTGCGATTTCCGCAGTATTTCTGGCATCATCAATTCTCATCAGGACATCTAATTGTTCATCTTCAATCTGAGACTGATTTTTCAGAGAAGAATTTATTTCATTTTCTAATGCCGAATACTCTTCATTTTTCTTAACCTCTAATTGCTGCCTTTTGAGCCGATTGACCTGATCGGAAATTGAAATAATTTCACTTTCAAGAGAATTATTTTTTGTTTCTAACTCACGCCAATCGTTGATTGCGATTTCAATAGATAATTTTTCTTTTCCTATTTGCTCCCGAACTCTATTTTGGTCGAGAGGGATTAATTCCAGCTCTTTTTTTAATTTATAGATTCTTCGATCTCTGCCGTGGAGAAGAAGTAAGTTTTGAAATTCTGGCTGACTAGAAAGCATTGTGATAATGATTGAGCATGAAAGCTAGTCTTACAATGACATATTAATCTGCATTATCAACTTCTTACATTAGTTGTCATTTGTATTCTTTTTCCGATTGCCACAAGTAATCAGTAAACTTTTGCTAAGCATATGTCAGATGAAGTTACCAAACGAGTTCAAGATGCTATCTTTGCTTTTTCAATCGGGGATGATGATCAAGCAGAAAAGATTTTAAAGCAAGTGGTTGCTGAAGAAAAAAGTTCGATAGAGGCATATCGAGCATTATCTGAAATTTCTCTTTCTTTAGGAAAACTGAATCAAGCAGAAGAATATTGCCGTAATGCTCTCATTATTGATCCTGATGATTTGACTGCAGTGGTAAGTCTTGCCCGGATATTAGTTAAAAAAGGAGACAAAGAAGGGGCGGAGTTGGCAAGTGCAAAAGCAAGATTGCTTGGATGGAAGGAAGAACTTGCCGAGGAGTAAACGAATTAGTAGTTATAAAATTTAAATGAAATTCTCATTATAACGATGTATTTTTGAATCTTATGTCAAAACACAAAAACAGCCTCGAATTTGAAAAGCCTCTTCTTGAACTTGAAAAGCAACTCGAGGATTTAATGACCTCATCCAAAAATTCAGACTTGGATTTTTCAGATGAAATCCAAGCAATTGAAAGCAAAATTGAATTAACAAAGAGAGAGGTTTACGCGGATCTTTCTCCATGGCAGAAGGTGCAATTATCCCGTCATCCAAACCGCCCATATACCAACGACTACATTGAGCGAATTTTTACCAGCTTTGAACCTCTACATGGAGACCGATTGTATAGAGAGGATGCCGCTGTTATTGGTGGACCTGCTGAATTGGATGGAAAAAAAGTAATGATCCTAGGTCAGCAGAAAGGTAGAAATACCGAAGAAAACCTGAATCGTAATTTTGGTTGCCCTAATCCAGAAGGTTACCGCAAGGCATTGAGACTTATGAAAATGGCGGAACGCTTTGCTTTGCCTATCATATCAATTATTGATACACCTGGTGCTTTTCCAGGAATCGGAGCGGAAGAAAGGCATGTTGCCGAGGCTATCGCAGTGAATTTGAAAGAAATGGCGGCTTTAGATGTCCCTATCATTGCTCTTGTCATTGGAGAAGGAGGTTCTGGAGGAGCTTTGGGAGTTGCAGTTGCAGATCGAGTCCTTATTTTAGAAAATGCTTATTATTCGGTTATATCACCAGAGGGTTGTGCGGCAATTCTTTGGAAAGATCGTGCTTTTGCTTCGGATGCTGCCCAGTCATTGAAATTAGATGCTAATGAATTACTTAAACTTGGGATTGTCGATTCGGTTTTGCCCGAGCCAACTGGGGGTGCTCACCGAAACTGGGATCAAATGGCAACCATCATAAAATCCTCACTCAATTCAGAAATCGCAGCATTGGAGAAAGCGGGGGACTTGTGCTCCGGTCGTTATAAAAAATACCGCGACATGGGCGAATTTCTAAAAACTTAGTTTTGGTAAAAACTCAGTTTCGAGGTGGGAATTGGTCGTTTTGGTCAATCACACCAATAATATCGTTTCGTAATCGTAGTCTCATTCTCTGAGTCGATTCAATTTGATCTATAAGACGGTTGTTGTCCTGATTGAGCAATGAAAGTTGTCGGTTGTACTCTTGCTCTTTAGATTTCGATGAAGTGAGTTCCTGCCCCAATCTGTAGTTTTCATTTTCTAAACTTGTTAATCTCGATTTCAACATTTGCTCCTGTCCTGCTATCTGAGCAATTTGCGACTGCAGTCTTTCCGCTTCTCGAGCGAGTGCTTCATATTCCCGAGTGCCAAATTGATTAAGTCGCTCGACCTCAGCTTTGAGTTTTGAATTACTCATTTCAATGGAGGCTAGGTTTTCATTTAAAACCCTCTCATTACCAACGGCTTGATTCAATTGGATTTCCAATTGCCTAGATTTATCTTTATAAAAAGAGGCTTCATTTTTCTGAGAGCTGGCTTCGTCAAGAAGAGATTTATTCTGGGCATCAATTTCTCGGAGTTTCCCGATTAGTCCTTTTTCATTTGTATTCATATTAATAAGTTCGGATCTCATGAGATCAATTGCATCTTGGAGTGCAACATTTTCGGACTCTAAGGAGTTGGCTTTTGATTGAAGTAAGTCATTTGCATCACGAAGACCGAGAAGCTGATCGGAAATCCTAGATTCTTCAATTCCAATCGCAGTAAGTTCTGAGCGAAGAGCAGAAAGCTCTCCTCTCATTGCATTTTCTGAAAGTCTAAGGTTTTCATTAGCTCTATTAAGGTCCTGGACTTCACGCTTCAAATCTGAATTAAGAACATTGAAGCTGGCCGCTTGCTCTTCTTTTCTGGCAACTTCAAATTTCATGTCGTTTGCAATTTGCCTTAAAGTTTGAATTTCTTCTCTTAGTGCGTCCAATTCAATATTCATCGATCTCATTTTTTCGTCTTTCGAATCCTTTTCGGATTTAAGCATGGAATAACGATCGTTTAGCAGAGTTTCAGTTCCGATGAGACGTGTAACCTCGTTTCTGGTCGTATCAAGCTCATCGAGTGCGTCATTAAGTTTGATTTCACTTTCTTTAAGCTGACCATCTTTAGCCTTTAACAGAGCTTCGGAATCAGCAAGCCTAGCCCTTTGTGAGTCTTTATCTAAGTTGATGTTTGAGATGGTCTGATTAAGGGCAGTATTTTCCTTGTTAAGCCTGTCATTAAGAGCTTCAAGTCTTTTATTAGAAGCAGAAAGTTCATTGTTTTCTTCAGTCAAATCATTCGCTTTTCTTTGCATTGTAGATTTACTTAGTTCCAAACCTCTAATTTTTGAGTAAATACCTTTATTTTCGGAATCAGCATTTTTATGAGCGGCTTCTAGTTTTCTGTTCTCGGCAGACAATTCTTTGTTTCTCTGAAGAATTTCTTTTTCATCTGCTTTTAACTCCTGAAGTTGTCGCCGAAGCCTTGCATTTGTATCATCAAGGTATTGGTTGCTAGTATTTGTTCTAAGTTCCTCTTGTTTGATACGATTGAGCTGGGTTTCAAGTGCTGATGCCTTTGCTAAAGCCTCGTTCAATTTCATTTGAATCCTAGGATCTGCAGTCTCAATAACTTCGGAAGCCTGACTCCTGTCGGATATGATGACACGAGTTTTCTCTATCAACGCATTATGTTTAGCCACAAGCTGATTGTATTGCTCGACCAGATACTCTGGATCACGAAGTTGTTGATCCGTTTGTCCATACAAGATAGGTATGCAAATGCACAAAAAGCAGAGTAGTGATAAAGATTTTGTCATGATTAAACTGATACAATTTTTATTTATTCATCATTGTCCTCTTAAAACAAGAAGAAACTTTTAAAATGAAGTATTTTAGTCTGATGATGCTCTCAATAAGCGATCATTAATGGCAATCGCCAAGTTCTCTGAACCTTCAATTTTATGCATAATGATTCTTTTTTTGTTCATGGAATCAGCGATTTGCAAGGTATGGTAGAGGTTCTTTGCTATTTCATTAAGTTTCCCACTTTTTGAAAGTAATAGGGTGGCACAATGATAACTGCTGAAGTTCTCTTCCTCCTCCAGATTGGAACAAATGATTAAATCATGATTAGGATCCAAGTTTTCAAAGGATAATTCATCGAATTTTTCCTTTAATAAAATTGGGGT
>DEYT01000122.1:5450-8803 GCA_002364975.1 Opitutia bacterium UBA3151
TATTTTCCTGATCTGCGAAGGCTTCTATAACTTTACAATCCAAGCATTGCTCAATTTCTTCTTTTGAAATAGGCCCAGGGCGCAAAATTTGAGGAAGATCCGAGTCTAGATCCAGAACGGTGGATTCTAATCCATGTTCACATGTTCCACCATTTAGAATAGGTGGGCAATCTTTTCCAAAATTTTGTAACACATGACCTGCGGTAGTTGGACTGACTTTGTTGGAGCGATTTGCACTTGGTGCAGCTATGGGTGCATTGACTTTTTTCAGAACTTCCCTAAAAGACTTGTGGTCAGGTGCTCTGACTGCAACCGTTGATAACCCAGCACATGTATTAAATGGAATTATTGGCTTTTTGGGCAGTACAATTGTAAGGGGCCCAGGCCAAAAAGCGTCTAGGATTTTAAAGGCAAAAGGATTCATTTTTGCAACCAACTCGCCCATTTTAACATCCAGTACATGGACGATAAGAGGGTTGGTAGGTGGTCTGCCTTTGAGAGAAAATATTTTCCCGACTGCATTTTCATCTAAGGCAAGAGCGGAAAGACCATAAACCGTCTCGGTTGGCAATACCGCTAGATTGCCAGAAGATATTTCCCTGACACAGTTATCGACATCAGAGAAATTGAAATTTGCAGGAAAATTATCCAGATTAAAGCGAGAGCTGCATATGCCTTGATTTCTTTATAAGTTTAGAAATCTTTCTTTGCTGCATGGGAGTAAGTCCTGTGTATTTTCTTGGAAGAATTTTACCAGTATCAGTCGTGTATTTAGCCAAAGCTTCCTTATCAAGGAAGGTATAATTTTCGGGGTTTCTACTTTTTGCAGGAGTATTTTTATCTAACGACATATTTGCAAACTATAAAATTTATATTCGAAGAGCAATCCAAAAAACAAGAGGGTAAAACATATTTGACGACTTCAATGCTTTTTCATATGAATGATATATATGAAAGTCGTATCTTCCATTAAAACCCTCAAGAATCGTCATCCAGATTGCCAAGTTGTTCGCCGACGCGGACGCTTATATGTTATTAACAAGACCAGTCCACGATTTAAAGCCAGACAAGGATAATTACTGTGAAGAAAGATATCCATCCTAAACTCAATGATGTTTGTTTCGTAGATGTTTCAACTGGAAGGAAGTTCCTTACTAAATCAACTGCAAGCTCGAAGAAGTCAGAAAATATTGATGGTTCAGATTACCATTTACTTGTAAGGGATGTTACCATGGATTCTCATCCTGCGTACACTGGCGAAAAAAGATTTGTTGATACAGCTGGCCGTGTAGAGAAATTCCAGAGCAAGTTTTCTCGAAAGAGATAATTTTTTTCTTCTTTTCGAGTTTTCGCACACTTAATTTGATCTTCTTGCATTATAAGCTAGAAGGGTTTTTGTTGTTTAATGTTTGCACAAGCGGTAACTTTATTATTTATAGTGCTTTCTATTTTTGCATGCAATGCGATTACTGAAGATTTAGTCACCATAGGGTCGGGATCCTTTTACATGGGGCAGGAAGGAATCCAAGAAGATGAAGAGCCATTACATAATGTTTTCCTAGAAGCTTTTGAGATAGATCGTTTCGAAACTTCAATCGGTGATTGGTTTTTGATTTCAGATTGGGCACGTGAAAATGGTTATGATTTTAGCGATTCATCCAATTCACCTTGGGGTCGACCATATTGGTATTTTCAAAGCACTAACGAGGATTTTCCAATGAACAGGGTTAATTGGTATGACGCCATAAAATGGTGCAATGCAAAATCTGAATTTATGGGTCGCTCAGTTGCATATTACACCGATCAAAATAAAAAAACTGTTTACCGTACCGGAGAAATTGATATACAGAATTCGATGGTAGATTGGAAGGCCGCAGGATATCGGCTGCCTACCGAAGAAGAATGGGAAAAAGCAGCTAGAGGTGGCTTACATAATAAGAATTATCCTTGGGGGAATTATATAGATGGTGCAAAAGCAAATTACAGGTTGAGTGGTGATCCATTTGATGACGGAAGCTCACCAGTGGGTTATTATAATTCGAATCAAATCATCACTGCTGCAGATTTGAGCTTGGATGGGGAAAAAAAATTTCCCACAGATCAGGCAAATGGATTTGGTCTTTACGATGTAATTGGGAATGTCAGTGAATGGTGCTGGGACTGGTTCGATGAAAATTGGTATTCTAGAAAAAATAGAACTAATACATTTTCGGGACCATCTTACTTGGGTGTTAGTGTAGAAGACAAAATGAGGATACACCGAGGGGGAGGCTACAAAGACGGTCCGGGAAAGGAAGAAGGAAAGCCGTTAAGGTTGGCCTTCAGAGGCATTGAATATCCATACAACTCGCGAAGGTCTATCGGTTTCCGGTGCGTTCGAGCATTGACCAAAGAAGAATTGTGGCTCGGATCCGTTGTATTTGGATCCAAGGCCCAACACTGGTTTTATTTGAACTGGTTCGGCTACTACTATAGGTCTAAAGATGATTGGATCTTTCACCCTGACTTAGGGTGGGTATATGCGACGGGCAGTGGTTCCTACGATAATTGGATCTATTTTCCCGAGTGTGGATGGATGTGGACCGCACGTTTCACCTTCCCTTATTTTTTCAATAATGAAAAGAATGCATGGTATTTACTGCAACAAAATAAAAAAGAGTATGGATGGTTTCTACAAACCGAGGATGGGAGCCTTGAAAGATGGGGTCGAGTCCACTCTCGTTAATTTAGAACTCAAAAAATTTTAACAAATAAAATATTTTAGATTAAACTTGACCGATTTGGAAGAAACCTATTTTTTTGAAACCTTTCTCTTGAATTTAAGGGGTTGTTCTTTGAAAGTTATTTTGTGTGATCTATTTTAGATGGGTCACCGGTCAATTTTTTTGTTAAATATTGAGTACTAATACTCAAGCCTGTGCATTAATTTGCACAACTCTCATTTGGAGAGTTTGATCCTGGCTCAGAGTGAACGCTGGCGGCATGGTTAAGACATGCAAGTCGAACGAGAAGCTTATCTTCGGATTTGTGGAAAGTGGCGAACGGGTGCGTAACACGTGAGCAACCTGCCCTAAAGTACAGAACAGCCCGTCGAAAGATGGATTAATGCTGTATGTGGCCTTTTATCGCATGGTAAAATGGTTAAAGCTTGTAATGGCGCTTTAGGATGGGCTCGCGGCCTATCAGCTTGTTGGTGAGGTAAAAGCTCACCAAGGCTAAGACGGGTAGCTGGTCTGAGAGGATGATCAGCCACACCGGGACTGAGACACGGCCCGGACACCTACGGGTGGCAGCAGTTTCGAATCATTCACAATGGGCGAAAGCCTGATGGTGCAATGCCGCGTGGAGGATGA
>DEYT01000040.1 GCA_002364975.1 Opitutia bacterium UBA3151
TTCGTGGACCGTCTTCCGAATACTGGAACAGTACGAACCAACTCAGTTGAAAGACGCACCGATGCACCGTTGCCCCCAGGGGATGAAATCTACAATTCCGCAGATGACCAGTTCTATGGCGGCATTAATGCCGGTAATGATGGAATCTTCGGTACATTGGATGATTTCTACTCAACCACTTCGGATCCAAATATTGCCATGAATGGTGGCCATGTGGATGCCGATGCGGACAACAACAAGGATCTGCTCAACAACTCCAATGGACTGGAGCACTTCAGTGTGGCTGACTTTGTTGACTACATCCAAACCTTGTCGAATGTAAGGGCAGTAAATGGAGGCACTCAATCCCGTCTGGTATACGCCAATCGTATGCTCGAAGAGAATGAGATCAATCTCGGAGCTGCCACCTCAAGAATTATGGACGCTGATATGGCATATGAGTCTACCAAGATGGCCCAGCAGAATGTACTTCTGCAAGCCGGTGCCTCGATGGTGACCCAAGCCAACCAGTTGTCCAACATCGTACTTAGCCTTCTTCAGTAAGATTAGGCCAAGTACCATCTAAATCATCAAAGATTTGACTATAAGGGAGGATTATGGAGTGAGCACTGAAAGGAAAATGATTGGTCTTTCTGTTCAGGCTCACTTTGTGCCCCAGGTACCGATTGACTACGGTACCTGGGGCACCCCCTCCCTTGTTGTCAAGACTACGAAAGGAACCAATCCAAGCAAATACGAGTATGGCAGGAAAAAGGCTCGAAACCCCAACAACCACCTTGCACAGAAAACAGAGTATAGAATTCGATCCAAAAGGTCTGGATTAGATCTGGATAGCTTCAACCATACACAAAATGAATGCCATTCTCCCATTCCGGGTTCTCAGGCAAGCATCTCGGGTCAGAGGCACTTTCAATTTCTTGCCATTGGTTCAAATTCGCACGCAAAGCATGCAAGAAGGTCGAGATCTTCCGAACCTGTTTCAATGAGAGACCGCTCAACCGAGGTTCATTCAGGTAATCGAAGATGGGTACACCCACCTCCATCTTTCCCTAAACCTGGAGCATGCTTATTTTCGCGTCGGTCCAATCCAATTTCAAAAATCAATATAAACAAGCAAGCCGAGTCGCACCCTACTGGTATCTTAGCTGGTGAGCCGGAAGTGAAATACTCCCTATATCACCAATCCAAGCCCAGGACTCATCTACTGCATCGAATTATCGAAAGGTATCATGAATAGTAAGCAAGCGACAATCTCATGCACTTATGCCGCGGTTTCTCCTCCCCGTACTATATCTTTACCTCCAGATCCCCTGCTGCGGGACACGGAGGTCACAGGATCTGGTGGAGATCCAACCTACGGAGATATTTCATCGATAATCCTACAGATTACTACGGCAAACCATGATGCACATGCCTCTTCGGCATGCATACCAAGTGTACGCAATGGCTTACGAACCCTAAGTCAAAACTGCCGTTGGTTACATGCAAAGTCCCTCCGGATACATCCATCGACAGCCAAATTGCAATATTACAACTCTATTTCTAAGAATAATGGCACGAAGTAAAAACAAACTACACAGTAAGTCACTGGGTAAGAACCCTTCATACGGTGACATTTATCGGGTCCTAAAGAGCCCTAGGTCTTTTGATCCTTTTATGGGGATGCAATTAGGTGATGTCCGGTTGCCCCCTTGTTTTTCATTCAACAAAAATAAACTCAAAATCGATGAATCTCTTGGGGATAACCCTCTTGCTCGATTCAAGACCATGAAGTGAACCCCTTACACTAAACATAACCAATATTTAATTCTGAACCCAATATTTAAGCAGCTGTTCTGGTGATCCACCGAATGCTGTCCCACCAATTCTTATAACTCAAGCAATACAGTAATACGATCCCGCTGAGAGCGATCAGTCAAAAAATATAGTTCTCATGAGGTAAATACTCGACTCCTAACCAACCAGTTGAGCTCCAATCCTCCACTATAACATTCCTTTTGATTCATACCAACCTTCATCAACGGGTAAGTCTAATCTAAATATTAAGCATATTTTACAAATTAATTAATATTTTACCACATATTATTATTATACAATTATTTACAAGATAATGTTTTCCTACATTTATAGAATGTATGCATGGATACATGCACGCTTCGATTTCCATGGTGTCGTTCAGAAAGATCACATCTTTTGCTTCTTGAATAGGCATAGAGGCATGAACTTCCTAACCCTTCTTTCCGACCACACTCTGGAAGTAAATTATACCGACAGAGTTTCGACTCCAATCAATTTTTACAGACCCATCACTCCCTATTCATCTCTATTACCAAGATCCAGTTAATGACTATGAAACATTTATCAACAACCAAACCAAGTACGAAACCAATACCATCCGGGCCCGCTGGTTTCGCCAAAGTACTGGTCGGGGGCCGGGTTGTTCGCCCGGATACCGAACTCCCGTTTCTGGAGCGAATGGTAACTGGATCCGGATCTACCCATCTGGAAGTGAAACCCAGAGAAGCTGCGATCTTAGAATCGGTTGCATCCAACTTGGAAGCCGGGATTAAAATTGTGGATCAGCAGGAACTTGGGCTTGCGAAAATTGGAGGCAAGCTCGCAGATATCTCCCTTTCTCTAAACACTTGCAAGGCTCCCAAGGCTGACATCTCCGTTCGTGAGAGAGCCCAACGGGATCTTGAGATTGCCAAAGCATGTATTCGTGAAATTTCACAATTTGTTTACGCAGATACTCCACTCTTTGCCAATGGTCCTTCTAAAGCAGTAACTATTGCCGTTCCCAATCGTGGTGATTGGGAAGGTATAAATATTACCCGACCGGATCTTAGTCTTCCTGGCATGCAGACTGTCTTAAAAGGAAAAGTTCATGGTGACTCCAAGGATTTCTTCTTGGATTCGGCATCAATCCGCCGAGCCTTTGATGAATGGCGAACCCATTGTATCGAAAACCGTCTGCTCTGGGGAAATTTAAAGGACCGACTTCATGGAGTATTCCGGAAGCTTACCGAAGTAGATAAGGGGGGCAAATGGACCCTTCCCCGGTTCCCAAGCGATCCGAAACTCGGACCCTTACGGAGACCCAATCGAAATAACTAGGAGAATCTTTCAGTGAAAACAACTTTATCTATTTGTGTGAAAACAAAAAAAACCGGAAATCCCGGAACCCTAAACCCAATAATCCATACACGGATGTATGGATATTTAAACTAAATCAAGGAGGAATAAAAAATGCCGATTGTAGTAAACAGTAATACGACAGCCACTGTAGCTTCGTTTAACCTATCCCGTGCGAATGACGCACTCAGGACGAGTCTTGCCCGATTATCTTCGGGTAAAAGAATCACCAATCCATCAGAAGATGCCGGCGGACTATCCGTCGCTAATAAACTAGCATCCAAACTGGATCGTACTGAAGCAGTTCGTCAAAATATCCAAAATGGAATCTCGTACCTTCAAGTACAAGATGGTGCCCTCAATACCATGGCCAAACTCGTGGACCGCATGGCGGAACTACGAACGATGGCATCTGATGTCACCAAAAATACTCAGGACATTGAGAATTATTCCAAAGAATTCATCGAATTACAAAAACAGATGAATCAAATGTATCACGAGAAATTCAATGGCATAAGCCTATTCTCGATGAGTCGTTCCCAGTCGATTAACAACCCACCCGATCTTCGTCCAACCTTGGACAAAAATAATGCGGTGTTCGACGCCACTGGCCGTGCCTATCAAACTTTCTCACGCAATATTTTAACTACTGCAGATGGGGTAAAACAAGACGGAAACATTTCCCTGAATACCGTAAATCTTCAATACCTGCTCTCTCTTGGAGGACTGGACACAACCTTTATCACTCAAACTGCTGCTGCCATCATTGCCGCCCAAAAGTTAAATGATGAGCAGGCAAACAACAGTGACTTATTGGGTGAAAGAAGTTTCATCAATATTGGAAATGTAAACAGTGCTAATTCCGATGACTGGACCGATAACAGCGCAACTAATGCGATCATCGATGTTATGTACAAAAGTGATGATGCCCTCAATGCAACTGCATTTGCTGCAGGTGCTATTGCAGTGGGTGATTATGTCCTCGAAAGCGGAATCGCCTATCAAGCAACTCAGGCAGTCAACGCTTGGACGACAGCAGGTGCTGCTGCAGGTTACGCAGGTGGTACCATCGTCTATAACTCTGCCGATGGAAGCTACTATGAGAATACTGGGGCTACGATTACAACTACGACCACGGGATATGTTGACGGCACAGCCTACGCAACAACAGATGTGATCACAGACAGTGGTAAATTTTACAAATCAACTGCCGGGCATACTTCAAATGGTGCAACTTTCGCAGCAGATTCTGCAAACTGGACTGAAATAAGTGATCCTGCACTTCCAGGACATGCTGACTCTAATGCTGATTGGACCAATCTTGGCACTACTTTTGCAGGACTTCAAGGAGCAGCAGGTGGAGTAACTTTTACAGAAGCCGACAAATTCGTCAGCCAAGCTGAAATCGATACATACATGACAAATGAAATCTACACGGAGGAGAATTTCCTCCAGAGCATTATGTTTGTCTCCATGGGTACTTTCACAGACTTGATTGAGAGAGTTGCAGATGCTAGAGCAGAAAATGGGGCCGAGCAAAACCGTTTAAATATGACCAGTGAATTGCTTATCCAAAACCAGACCAACTTAGAGGCTGCTCATGGCCGGATCATGGATGCGGATATCGCACTGGAATCGACTCGTTTTGCAAGGCAAAATGTACTGGTGCAGTCTTCTGCGGCAATGGTTGCCCAAGCAAACCAACTCACCAATATCGCCCTCACCATCCTAGGATAACAAGAACCCCACGGAGCAAGAACTAATCTTAGAGCGATGCATTTCATAACTCATAGAGGCTACAAAAAACTTGTCCGGATCTTATTATGGTAAGCTCGTATTGCAGAAGAATCATTCCGCATGGAACCCAGCAGCAACTGCTTCCATGCGGAAGATCCCCCTCTTCCTTTTCGGCTTTCCCTGTCGATTTAGAGGGAGGAGTTGATGAACAACTGGCTCAAGAACCATATTCCTCAAAGATGGAAAGGGGTTGTCTATGTTGAGCTACAAGCCCATTTGGAAGACTGATCTTATGCGGTCAAAAAGACCATATGTTGAGACTGTTTTCTCTTTCCCGAAGGATACTTACCAAAGCATTATCCCAATCTTGGAGAGTGCTGAGTCAAGACGGATACCCGAAACCGATTCAAAACCATATTTTCTATGCAAAGAAGAGATTACACCGTAAGGCGAGAAGCCATTGAACGCTGGTTAGCTGATAAGTTCTTTCACCCGGGCCTTTTCGATGACCAGCCAAGAGATGGATGTGTTCATTCAGCTTTGCTAGGAAGCACAATTCAAACACCACCCAATTTAACCAGACTTTATGCCGGATGAGAAAGAATCATCATTTACGACATCCAAGGAACCTGAATTGCCTAATGAAATCGCATAACTGGATTTTATTCAAGGGAGTGAGATCACTTGTATTCCCGGCTCGACCAACAGGAAGATCGGTGGGAGCAATCAAGGAGGAAAATACATGAGTAGCACTTTAATCAAAAATAATTTTATAACATTGCCTAACAGAACCCTAGAGCAAGGCACTGGTTCTGTTTCCTTACCCAATCATGAGAAGAAACCGAAAGTTGTAGGTACATCACCTCCCCTTTCGATGCTCGATAAGTTGGAGCGGATTCAGGAGCGTCACCTCTCAGATCCACCGGATACCAGTGATCTGAAACCATACCAAATTTCTATGGAAGGAAAGGACCATTGCATGACTAATCAAGCTAACTCCGTTTCATCCGTTCTCAGGTCAAATCGGTCGAAGAGGTCAAATTCGAATAGTAGTCACTTACCCCTAGCCGAGTTCATGAGCTTCTAAACATTTTATGCCTACCCTTAATAAAAACCATACTTTTTCAATTATTAATCAAATTATAAAACTTACTTAATATCTAACATGCGATCTTTTCACACAGAACCTAGTTGTGAGGATTCGATGCATCAGGTACCGGTCAAGATCGGCAGACCTGTGCCGGATGCATCGGACTCACATGCCTTGGAAGCTAAATCTTTGAAAAATGGACCCAGGTCTATTACAAAGCAGATCTTCTCCGAGTCCTCGACTAGTAAGAGGATGAGTGAGAACCTGCTTAGGGGAAGTGAATATATCACCCTGCAAAGAAGTGGACTCCTTGAACTTGAGCGTATTCTGCTGCTTTTCTCAAGGAATAATTTAAAGAGGTTAGAAATCTCAAATCGGACAAGTTCAAGGAAACCTGGAGTAAACCCGATGTATATCCATTCAATGGAAGATATATCCCGAAGAGAATATTCCAATTTTCGACTCTTTGGGGATGGTTCAGAGTCTCCACTACGAATTCATCTAAGAAACAGGGGAAGGGAGTTTACCCATGCCATCCCCATTGTTCCTTTACTTAGGGATCCTGCTTTTCTCGGAATTATATATTCCGGCAAGGCAAACTGCCCTCCTTCAACCGATATGATCAATGACTGTATCTGTTCTCTTCTACAACTCACCCTCGATGTGGAGAATGAAAAGTCTTCGATCGTGAAATTGAACGAAAACATTTCTTCGAGCCAGGAAATGCAACAACTTCTCAGGCGTCCCAGATCCCACGATCCGAACAGGAAACAAGAAAGGCCAAGGACGACTGGAGTCCAAATAGTCCGAGCTTGGATGAACTCACTCGGATTTCGAAACTTAATTCCAAAACGAACCCGACTTCAGACCTAAATGAATTTTCAATAAGTTTAACAACTAAAACCTAAAACCAAGGATTTTATAACCATTAAAATATAACCTGATATTTATCTACAAGTAGGTGGACGCCCCTATCTTTCAAAGTGCGTCACCGCTGCAAGGATGTAGCGGACATAATTATCAAGGACGATAAACATGAATTTAGCATTACCACATACTGCTTCGGCAACAGATGCATCAGGCACTCTGATCTCTGCACCCGACGCTGCCCGCATGAGTATGGATACTTGTTTTCAAAACAGGTTCCGTTCACATCTCAATGGGGAGTCACTTGGCTTTTTTCAAAAAGCCGGGAGGAGTATGTGCGGCCTCAGTACCAGTGTAGTAAATAGCAAACTTTTCAAATCTCCTACCTTTCTAAAAGGGTGCGGGGAACATTCTCAAAGCCTGGGTCTTGAAGCCAAGATCCTAGTGATTAACTCAAACCCATAACCTAATAATAACCAATATTCATAAATATTTATAACTTTCCCGATAAGCAGTCGTAAAACCTTACGATCACAGGATGTGAAGCTTATCTAAAAAATAAATAATCAAGGAGGATTAAAAATGCCAATAGTAGTAAACAGTAATGCTTCGGCCACAGAAGCATCATTCAACCTTAGCCGTGCAAACGACGCTTTACGCAAGAGTTTGCAAAAATTATCAACGGGAAAACGGATCAACTCGCCAGCCGATGACGCCGGTGGACTCGCCGTTGCCTATAAACTTAGCTCTACGATCAAGCGTAGTTATGCTGTCGTACAGAACGCACAAAATGCACTTTCTTACTTACAGGTGCAAGATTCTGGTCTTAAAACCGTGGGCAATATCTTAGATCGTATGTCCGAACTTCGAATCATGGCCCAGGACATAACCAAGAATGCTGGTGATATCGAGAATTACTCCAAAGAGTTTTTGGAGCTTCAAGCCCAGCTCAACCAGCTCAGCCGAGAAACCTTTAACGGAATCAGCCTCTTCGCTACAGAATCTCATCGACCTATTGAAAGTGGTGGTACGGCTGGAGTTGGCGGTGAATTTAATAGTGCACTTGGGGTATCAGATTCTAATTTAAACATTAACCCCCACAATAATGACGGTGCTCAGTCGGTTGCTTACACCTCCAATAACGGAACGAATATAAGCTATGATAAATTCGGCCGTACTTTCTATACCCATCCATCGGGACAAGCCACAGACGGAAGTATATCTCTCAATGTGGTAAACCTTCAATTCGTGCTTTCGATCGGCACCCTTGATGTTAATCAGACATTAGACATCGACCTTGGTGGGTTGCATAATGTTGACCCTCGGGCTGGTGCAGGTGCAGCAAACAGCAGAGATGGTCATGCCACTGGAACACTTACGGTTGCTGCAAATCCAATCCCCATCGCTGATGATAACTATACCCAAGGGACTGATCCAGACGCAACCACTTCTGGTATTAATGATAGTGGATTTATAAGTACTATCCTTGATGTCAGTGTCGGTCAATTCACCGAAGCCATTGAAAGACTAGCGGACATGAGAGCCGAAAATGGTGCAGAGCAAAACCGGGTAATGAACACGATCAACCTTCTGCAGACCAATGTCACCAATTTGGAAGCGGCTCATGGTCGGATTATGGATGCGGATATTGCGCTAGAATCCACTCGATTTGCCCGACAAAATGTATTGGTTCAGGCAAGTGCGTCGATGACAGCACAGGCCAATCAGTTGACCAATATCGCCCTCACTCTTCTCCAGTAATCTGGAAATAAAGTAGAGAAAAGGAGGATATACCATGGAACTTACCAATTACAGCTTTCTGCAATCGAGGAACGACTACATGTCCACGATTGCCGAGCGCAAAGTAACCGCTGACCGGATCGCAACCGGTAAACGCCTGGAAAATGCGGGCGAAGATGTTGGAGCAATCCATCAGGCTGCCTATCAAGAAACCGAGCTACGAGTCGATCGGCAGTCAATTGTAAATTTAAAGAATCTACGTAGTTTTCTTTTCGCCCAGGAAAACAGCCTGAGAAGGGTTCATGAAATGTATGAAAAAATGGAAGTCTTAGCCATTAAGTCATCCAATCCCATGACCTCAGAGTCTGACCGCAAAGATTACGAGATTGAATATATAGCCTACCGGGAGCAACTGGCTGAGATCATGAAATCCCGTTACAATGACAAGCTCTTGTTTAGTTCTACTGAAATGTGTGGAGGTTCCAAAGAAATTACACTTGGTGCTCTTGATGTTAGTCAGAACAATAGGAAATTTAGTCGTGGAGGTATTACGGTGCGCTCGCAAACTGTGGAAACTGGATCTCCATCCGGCAAGGTTTCCTTTCGGGTGAACTCTGGTGTTGCCGGTGACAACTATCGAGTCTGGATGGGTGACATATGCGTTTTTAGTGCTGGACCTTCATTTAATGGAAGCACTAACGATCTTTACGGCACCCTTCCAAGCGGAGATCTTGTCGGGAAAAACTACAACACACAAAGTTATGACGGTCAAGATGCAGACGGAAACACAATAGGAGATGGTAGAACAACTGTAACAGGACCCTTCTCTTACACCTATGAAAAAGATGTTGTAATTGGTTATGATGACCAAGGAGATCCGATTGAAAATACTGAAAATATTACGGTAAATGTAGAGGGTCCATGGGATAATTATTCGGGAAATGGCTGGAGAACCTCAGGAGGCGCAGGAAATCAAGATGGTGATCTTTTTGAAATCGAATTTTCTCCGGGAAAAGAAACTACCTACAAAATCACTCCTGGTGCCAGTAATGATGACGGTGCAGATGGAAGTGATGACAGTGTTGCGGAAAACATTTGGGATGGAACCCAATGGCTTGCTCCTGTAGCCGGAGATGGGATTTCAGATTACAACCAGTATGACCAAACCACTGGAAAGTATGTTACCGCTACAGGAACCAATGGTAGCTCCTCAAGTTCGAACAGGAATGATAGCACAGGAACTGGAGTAATCATTACTAATAATTTACCTAAAGATTTTGACCGCACCGAAATGACGCTCCAAGTGGAATCAAGCTCCATTGGTGTAATTTACGCTGAGTACGATCTTTCTGGAGGTCAAAACGATGAAGATGCTGTGGGAGTCGATTTCACCCCGACCCCATACTACAGAGAGATAGCAAAGGATCGACATGGTAATAACATTTTACTCGCTCCTAAGGGATTCGACCAATTTGAAGAGAGTGACTTTTCAACAGCTGAGAACGCAAAAGATGCACTCGATAAAATGAGAGGAAGCGAAGAAAAAGACTACTTCGGTGAAATGAAATGTATCGTGGAAAACAGGATTGGATCCCTAGGTGCCGAATATAAGCGAGTGGACTCGGAAATTCGAGCACTTGAGAATCAAATCATGAATGGTGAAATGGCACTCGGACGGATTACCGATTCGGATATGGCCAGAGAAGCAACCGCACTAGCCCGAAACAACTTACAGACTGAATTAGCCACTCAAGTGATGGCCAATTCTTCCCGACTTAAAGATGTCTTAATCCCTCTCACCACCGATCACTTCCGCGGGGCCGCTCTTAGTGCCAGTCTCTAATTCATTCATAATAAATCTTTATCCAATACATATTATCCACATGCCATGCCTTTAATCATCCAAAGTTCCAAGTGCACAACCCCGCAACTTCGACATTACTCGATCACAAATCATAAGTTGATCGATAAAATGCCAGGTATCGAGAAGAAATATTTCTCTGGGAGCGGGAAAGGCTTCACCGGTGAACCGAAAGATAAAGGCAATGGAAACCCGACAACCATAGAAAGACCTACATCAAGTTTATTTGTACCATCTGAAAATCAAGCCTCTAAACTTTTATCCACGAAGTCGGACCAGTATCAAGCCCTACTCAACTTAACCTAAACACCGCTCAACTTTTAAAACTTATTCACCCATGATCACGCAGCACCAAGGATTTTACTCTAGGCTATCTCCTCCGAGAAAAAGCCAGCGTGATCAGATGCATGGAAACTGCGGAAGGCGAGAACCAACCATTCCAATATTTTATTACTACTCCACTCTTTCTTATTTCTCACACCATCAAGCGTGTAAGTCCAAGCAGAGAAATCTTCCAGCGCTTCTCCCGAATTCTATTTTAAATCATAATTTTAAACTTTCTTCAGACTCAGGTCCCTCAGCACTTAAAGCGAATTGTCTGAAATTTCCACCCACCTCTTTACTTTCATGATCACGCACCTACACCATCATCAGATAGCATATCTCTGCCTAAGGGAAAGGTGCCTGCGTATTCATCCGCCGGGGGAATACCATGAGTTCGCTCATCCCAACCCGGATTACTCCAGTCCCAATTTACTACTAGAAAATTCGAGGCGATGTATGCTGTGGCAAGTACTGCATCCTCTCACCTTCTTATCTTACCTGTCTTACGTCACTTATTATTGGACGAAGTGGGTAAGCCGATCGTCTCTTTCGATGAGCGCGAGGCATTCGCAAACTCATCTCTGGAATGGGACGGTCTCCTTTCTCAAATTTATATCAAATATCAACCCAATAACCAGGAGGATCCAAGTGGCCTGAGCCATACAAGCAGCAATCCGGCAACGGATTAAATCAAGCTGAATCAACCGTATGAATTCACGCAGATTATTTATCCTAACACTATTAAGTAACAAGTAATTCCAAGCAACACACCATGTTGCTCAAGTATCCGTCCGGGTACCTACCCCATGCAATACCAACAACTGCTCCTTTGCTGTATGTGCTAATGTGCAACAATTGGAAATGTTTAGGCGTAACCTGCGCGGTGACTTGTTCGATCTAATTAAAATGCATTAAAACCATGTTTCATTTTACCAACATTTATAGACTTAAGCTCGCACCACAACATGCTGAGCCGTTGATTATATGCTGTCCGGTAAATTCGAATCGGATGCAATCCATGTATCAGATAAAACACCCCACAACCTGGGATCTGACCTGTAACAAGGAACTTGGTTTTAAAACCGCTGATTTTCCCAAAACCATTCGATACCAAGAGGACAAGAATCTACGCCCTGAGTCAAAAGAGCCACAATTTGTCACTGATTATCTTTTTCAAAAAAACCAAAGTCCTCGAGCAGAATCTGGAAGGACAATAACCGAAAACTTACTTACCAATACCTAAGGAATAACCACACTTTTAACCTAACCACAGCCTAACCATTGGCATCAACTTAAACAAAGCAACAAGTAATCATAATCCAAATTTGTATAAAATACATAAGCGTGCATATCCACGCGTAATATAAAACATTTAATGATCAATAAAAGACAGAAAGATACCAGCCCGAATATGAATAAGATTCGGTCTCAGGTTCTGTCCTCAACCTATCTTAAACCACTACCAAGACATACCATGGGAATCACAATCAATACCAATATTGCTGCCACTAAATCAGGCTTTTACTTAGCTAATAATCACCAAGCTTTACAAAAGAGCATGGATCGACTTTCAAGCGGAAAGAGAATAACCCAACCATCGGATGATGCCGGTGGCCTTGCGGTATCGATGAAGATCGAAAGTACAATCAAGAGACTTCGGGCAACATCTTATAATGTAACCAATGCGGTCTCTCTTCTCCAGGTCCAGGATGGAGTTCTGGCCAGTGCGGCAAAGATCGTATCCAGAATGGGTGAACTCAAGGCGATGCATAGTGATGTTACCAAGAACGCGACCGATCAGGCCACTTACGACAATGAGTTTAATGATCTACAGGGGCAACTCTGGGATATGGCTCAGACAAAATTTAATGGAATTCGCGTCTTTGGTGGCTACGACGCGGAGGATAATCTTAGGGTAGCCGATAATGTTTTCGGCACGGATGACGGTCATGCGGATTCTACCCTGGAACTCTTTACCACAGAAGATGGAAGCTCAGGTTCATCCGTATTAGTCGAGCAAAGCCTTCTCCTGTCCGGTCTTACTTTGACTGTATCAAACGCAAACACAGCAACCGAAGCCTATACCCCTGCTGCGTTTGACGACGCGGCAGCAAATCCAGTTGCCGTTGGGGGAGTTACCCAAGACGGGACTTTCTCACTAGCGAGTAGTGATCCTACTGATGCCACCAAGATTTTCACCTTAGGAGATATCAATATGGGGATTTTCACTGAGGCTCTTCAAAACCTCGCAACCATGCGTGCCACCAATGGAGGAATGGTGAAGAATTTACAATACACCCTCGATAATATCGAGACCCAAATCGTCAACCACAAGGCAGCCAATGGACGAATCATGGATGTCGATATTGCCCGTGAGAGCTCGAATTTAGCCAAGCAGCAAGTTCTCGTTCAATCCGCTGCCACCATGACTGCCCAAGCAAACCTAATCAACGATGTGGCCCTTATGCTTATCCGAGGAAATTAAGATGCTCTATCTAACCAATCATTTTCAACCGGGGTTCCGTTTCCCCTTCTTTAACAAACGGTTCGGACGACAAGGACGTTATTCGAAGTCATAAACCAAAACAACCCAAAATAAATCAAGGAGGATTAATATCATGGGAATCTCAATCAACACCAATGTAGCCGCCACTCGTGCCGGCTTGTATCTCGCAACCAATCACGCCAATCTTCAAAAGAGCCTAGATCGTTTATCCAGTGGCAGAAGAATTACCGAACCCGCGGATGACGCCGGTGGGCTC
>DEYT01000114.1:0-9531 GCA_002364975.1 Opitutia bacterium UBA3151
GAAAGGCCTGTATTAAACTCAGAAACAGAAAAGTCAGTTTCAGGAGAGGCTGGTGAATCACTATCAGTTTCAGGAACCTCCACTGTTTTGGCATCTGGAGAAGGTACTGCACTTTTAGGTTCAATTGAATCGTCTAGGGTGGTGTCGTGGTATAATCCTTCCATAATTAAGTTTGGGTATTTCTATTATCTCTTTATTTAGGCTTGGATTCAATCATAATATTAGGTTTTCCATCCATCCAATCGGCCCGAAGACCCCAAACACCTTCATCTCTTTTATCATAATATGGCCAGATTAATTCATGGTCACTTTCGGGAATTGAAAGCAATTTGATATCATCTCTATCAAAAAAGGCAAAGGAGCCTTCGTCAAAACTCTCTGGTAACTGTGAAATCGGTTTTTTACAGTCGAAGAGAAACATTAACCAGTGTCCTGCTCCTTCATAACCCTTCTCAGAAACATAGCCAAATAGTTCAAGGTCATTCTCCCCTAAAATTAGACCGGTTTCCTCCATTGCCTCCCTTTGGGCACATTCGACGGGAGATTCACCAGAATCCATGCCAAGTTTTCCGCCTGGCGGGCTCCATAAACCAAGATTGGGTGGTTTATTTCTCTTGAGCATGAGCAGCTTATCATCAGAGTTTCTAATAAAAAGAAGACATGAAATTTTGAAATGCATTGAGTTTTTGCTTGTTTTAATACATCAACTTAAGGAAGGATATCTACCTTGAAAACGTTAATATCAAAAGCCCTATGAAAAATACCCTCACAATTATTGTATTTCTAGCTATGTTTGCCTTTCCCGGTCTGGGACTTTTTGGAGAGGAAGATGAGTTTTTAGAATTGGATATTACTACCAAGTTACCGATAAAAAAGCTTAACGACTCATGGATTCAAATAACGGTTCCGTTTAAATTCCTCAAACATCCAAGACTTGATGCCTTAAATGGAAGTAGGCCCACAACCATTTCTCAAGCTTTCAATCCCAAATTTATTAATGACATAAAAGTGAAGCTGTGGATTTGTTTTCCGAATAAATATAAGCAAAATTTACTAGGATCAAACGCCGGTTTAAAGGAAACAGATTTTTATCAGTATTACAGTGCTGAAGTAGAATATCGAACCTTGGAGTTTGAACGAACCACAAAGAATGCTAATTTTTTATTTCCTACCCCAATTGCAGAAAGGGATGGTTTTTTAGAAGCTACCGTTAAGCCTGTTGGGTATGTCATTGAAATCTCTTACAAAGGTTCCAACTTTGATATTAGTAATTCTGTTTATTTCAATTACCGAGGGGCAACCCCACAAGTTTTAGAATCATTCAGAACCCAAGCAGTCTCAAAAAGCTCTGAGAATAAAGGGGTACTGCTTCCTGCCCATGAAATTAGCATGAATTATTTGGATGGAATGGGCCCAGTCAAAGGGAGGGATTAAGTTCCGGAAATTACCAACATGTCAAGTAAACGAGAAATAGTTATAAATTGTGGGATCTCCCATGTTTCTGCAAGCATCTTCAGTTTTGATGGAAGCATGCTCGTGCTTGAAAAAGTTGGCCTACATACACTTAATTTCGATTACACTCAGGACACCCTCTGGATAGATGCAGTTATTTCTGGTATCCAAGAGCTTTGCGAGGAACTAAATCTTAAGGGAAATGCAAGGTTTATCTTCCCAGGAAGTTTTTTACTCACCAAGACTATTCGTGTTCCTCGAGTGGAAAAGGATAAACAGGATAAAATTGTGGGATTCGAACTGTCTCAAAAAATGCCTTTTCCTCTGGCTGAATTAATTTGGGACTATCAAATTATAGACGATGATGGCGTGGAGCAAGAGATTTTGGCCTTTGCGGTTAAACCAGAAGTTGCCGAGTCCTTTTGTGAAAAACTGGTTTTGCTGGGGTTAGCTCCCATCCAAATTACTCCTGCACCCATTCTTGATTATAACGCGTTGCGGGCATCAGGAATTGGTTTGGACGAAAGTGAAACCCTCGTGGTCAACATGGGGGCAAAATCTACCAACTTATTATTCATCAATCCTACAGGATTCCTTATTCGCAGTATTGCGGTAGGCGGAAATGCACTTTCTCAAAATTTAGCGGATCGATTGGGTATTCTTTTTGAAAAGGCGGAAGAAGTAAAAAAATCTTACTTTTCGGGTCAAATGGCACTTGCTCCCGAGGATCCCAACATCCAGAATATAGAATCATGTGCTCAACAATTTCTAGCTCGAGCTAGCCAAGAAATTACTCGCTCGATTGTTACTTATAAGAGACTAAAAAAGGGAAGGGCACCTGAGCGAATCTTTTTGGCTGGCAGAGGTGCCCTTCTTCGTCAATTACCAGAGTATATTAGTCAGAGCCAACAACTTAGTATTGATTATTTGGACCCTACAAAAATCCTGAACATGGGGCCAAACATTTCTCCAGAAATGCAGTCTCTTATACCTTTTATGTTGAGTGAGCCAGTTGGTTTAGCGAGTTCTCTCTTTATGGAGGACGAAACCAAAAAGTTTGCACCTGCACTTAACCTGCTTCCTTCGTCCAAGATTTCAAGTTTAGGATTTAAGAAAAAGAAACCATTACTCTATGCCGCGTGCATTATTTTCTCCCTGTTGCCCTTACCTCAACTTATCAAGTCTACCGGAGAACTTGAAAAGCTTAAAACCTTTCATGCCCGCGAGATATCAACTACAGAAGAAATGGAACTTGATCTTTCACAGAAAAAGAAAAAACATGAAAAATTTCTTTTCACCGATAGGTTAGCAGATGAAGTAAAAAACAAGAATTTACCTTTCGTGCGAAAGCAGGAAACTTGTTGGCAAATAAATGATTTGCTTAATCAGTTACAAGGAACCTTAGATCATCCTGAAGTGAAAGATACTTGGTTTGATAACTTGACCTTAGTAATTGAACCAACAAAAGGCGTAAGACGGGTGCCTCAAGATTCAATGGAAGGAGCAAAAAATAAGATAAAACTAGAACTTTCAGGGAGGTATTTAGTACGAGCAAGCGAAGAAGAACTTAGTGCATCTAACGAAAAAAAGAGGGATACCTTGATCGATCTCAATAGTCAAAAGCAAGAGGCTTTAACTGCTTATCTAAATGGAGTCTCGGTGGTGGAAAAAATAGATAGAAAAGTATTTTCCATCGAGGGAAAGGGAGACTTATTTGGCAAGTATTTCACTCACTTTGAATATGAAATAACCACCAACCTTTAAGAGAGTGAAATTCATTAAAGAACATATAATGCTTCTTCTCTTTCTTTTTCTTGGGCTCGTAGTTTTTGTAACGCTTGCAATCCTGTCCTCTGGTATTTCAGATGATATTGAAGAAGTATCAACCGATATACAGCGAGAATGGAGCAATCAAACCTTTACTCAGGAAGAACTAACCTCATTCCAAAATTTAGATAGTGATAGCGAACTTTCTCTTATAGAACTTTCTTCTCTCGCCAATGTAGAAAAGAAACAATCAATCTTTTGGAAAAACATTCTTAATTCCAGAGAAAATCATATGAGCAAATGGAGCAAGAAGTCTGCGGAGTCTGTGAATGCTGATATTACTAGATTGTTTACATCCTTGAGATCGAGATGCTTGTCCGCCGAAATTGAATTACCAGTAAGTAGTTCAAAATCTCCTACCATTGGTTTTGGAGATACCAGTAAAAAACCGGAAAATAATTATGGTTTTGGATTCTCGTCCTATGATGGTTTTTGGCCTAGTTTTAGTGAAGAGGAGGCTAAAATTCTGGGGGTACAAGCCAAAATTGTAAAAGAAATGGTTGAATTCATTACTCAATCAACTATTGAATCACAAAAACTTTCGATTGTCCAAATTTTGAGAGAAGCTGCCGGTAAGATAGATCTAACCCATATTGAGAATGATCAGCTTACCATGGGAGTTGAACAACAATTGTTACTTCGTGAAAAAGGAAAATTAAGCAGCCTTGTTTTTTTGATAACAATTAAAGGACAATCCAAGCACGCCCGAAATTTCATGAATGAACTCAGGCCTCCTTTTATGCTTCGAAACCTTACAGTAAGAAGAGATTTGGTTGAGGCAGAACCTTCTAGGGTGGTAAATGATTTTACTCCGAATCCTTTTGGAGGTAGCGGTGAAGATTTTGCACCACCTAAAAAAGAGTCTCTTCCCATTGTAAAAGATGTAAACTCAGAATTTTCTTTTTTGATCGAATACATTACGGAAATTAATAACGGAGTAGAACAGCTTTTCACTAGCAAGTCTATTTGGGAAAAAGGAGATCCAGAAGTTTTAGAGCAATTCTTTACGACCTCCGGGAATACGGATAAAATTGAAGAGGCAAAACTTCTAATTACCAACGGTGAATAAATTAAAAGATCATTATGAGAAATTGATTCTCGCCATAGTGATAATTCTACTTGGTTACTTTGCATTGACCCGCATTTTAGGTGGACCTGATCATACACCAGAAAAATTGAATGCATCTGTATCCTTACCTTATGAATTAGATATTGTCCAGGGAATGGCCGAACTTACCTTCAAAAAAATTCACTCTCTCATGCCAGGTCAAGAAATAACAGTCATGGAAGATAATGGCTCCGTACGGGAAAAGATAAGCATTGAAGGTATTGTACTTAGAAGGAGGGCAACCATACAAATTTCTCTGACCAACGGAGAGATGGTTGAGGGGAGGCTCTCTTCTCAAGAAGATTTACGAATAGGAGAGGGGTGGAAGAAACTCCGCCAACCCCTCACCGTAAGTGTCGGCCGCTCTAATCAGAATTTTTCTTTTTCTGAAATTCAATTTGTTCGAAGCGATCACCAGGTTTTTTTCACTTCTCCCCCAGAATATGAGTTAGAAGATTTCGCCCTTTCTTTTTATCAAAGTAAAAATACAGAAAGTTTAGATGTAGAAATCAATGACAGAATAAAATGGGAGCCAAGCAATTTAGAGGATAATGAATCAATATATGACCTTTTTACTCCACCTGTCATTTTTTTAGTGGATGGAAAGTTATCAACTAGTCAACCGCAGGACCCCATAGCTACAACATCTCAAGAAGAACCATTTGGCATGGAACTGATCCGATTCTCCAATGAGCCTTATCCCTACCGGCTGGTGAGTTGGATCGGAGAGACCCCTTATTTTGAGGATACTCTCGTAAAAAATTCCCCCACCTCTAGTGATAATGCAAGGAATAGAATGGAAGTGGGTATTCCTTACAAAAAATTATTGGATAGAAAAGCTGGTCAGCCTTCTTTGATCCGAACCACGGAGGAAGATGAAGACAAACAATTAACCGTGGAAAAATTTGTTGTTCAACAATATAGAGACGAAAGAACTGGAGGCCTCCAAACCATTGGGAGGGCTTTGGTTAAAGATCATAAGTTAGGTGGTGATGCCTTTGAGATAAACAATAAAATGACGGAAGTATTTGCAGGAAATATCAAAATCGAAGTACGAATGACTATTGAAGAACTTGAGGGAAAAACCTTTTCTTTTACTACCGAAGATGAAGGAATCTCTTTTGATTTTGGTGACAGAGTGTATTCTGTACTAAAACTTGACCCCACGGCAAAAAATATTTTGGTACTAAAAAAAGGCCCAGGGCAAGAATTAGAAACTGAAAAACTACTAGAATTACCATAGTTCCTAAAAAAGGCTCTAATTTATTTTGTGGTTAAAGAAGAAGATTCGTTTTTTCGAGATTGACCCCGATGCACGAATCTATGGAATCAAGTTTGTTATTAGATGTCAGCCATTGCCCCAATTGATTGATGCCAAATCCAAACTTTATTTTATTCGTAACCACACTTTCGACGGTTTCCTTTTGCCAAATTTTTGCTCAGGAAAACTCCACCGTAACTACAATTCCATACATAGATATACCGCAACAATCGGAACCTGAAAAGATCCTTTCAGTCCCCGAATTACGCGATAACTATAACATTGGACCCGATACGAATTTAGTAAGCCTGTTAAGGCAGATAAGAGAACTAGCGAATGGTGGGGATTTAGAAAAGGCTCAGGCTTTAGTTCAATCCGCGTTGACCAATATTGGAGCTACCGAAAAAAATAAATTTTACCTCAGTCAAATTAGGCAGCAAGAAACCAAGCTATATTACGAGCTTGCAACTAAAGCGATGCGAGAGAAAAAGTTTTCTTTAGCCAGTCAATTTCTTGATCGATACAGGGAAAATGTTGCACTTGAATTAAGTGAACGAAAAAGAAAACGTGAGGTTGTACTAAATAAAGACGGACCGAAAGATGTCTCCTTAGTCGGAAAATTAGTTAAAGAATTAGACCAAGCCAAAAAAGACCTAGCCGAAATTAGAGCCAAAGCTGGGCTTCCAGAGGATGATTCAAAACCAGATCTTGAAAGATTAATGGAACGGGAACAAGCCAATGTAAGTTCCGCGATGAGGCAGAGTGAGAGATTATTGATCAAGGCAAGAAAAGCTGGAGAAGACGGTCGTTATGAAGAAGCGGATGAGTTATTGAATGAAGCACTCGCCAATTTACCTGAAGGATATTCGACGATTGCTATGATCAGTGATCTTTATAAGGCAAAGCAGCAGATTACTTGGTACAAAATGGGAGAAGCTATGCTAAAGGGCAAGGTTTCAGATGTGCAGAACCTGGTAGTAGAGTACAAAAAAATCGAAGATAATCGCAGAGAGGCAGAAACCGAAACCCTGGGTATAGGACCTGAAATAGATTACGATGCAGAAATTCAAAAGGCTTTGGATAAAAACCGCGAGCAAGCAAAGCAGGCGGAATTTCTTCTCGAACAATCTAGAGAAAATATTAAGAAGAAAAAATACGACGATGCCGAGTCAGATCTTCTGAAAATAATGAATTATCTGGAGCCTAATACTTTAACTTGGCCCATAATTTTAGAAGCATCTTTGGTAAAAAATCGTATCAATTTGGCAAAAGCGGAAGACTTTCGAGATAAAAAAGATTGGGACAAAGCAAATGAATTTTTAAACGCTTTTAAATTGGGTTTTAAACAAGACAAAAATATCCAAGGGGATACTCTTTCTTTTGGAAGACCTGGATTGAAGGAAACCAGGGGAATCAAGGCTGAAGAGAAGGAATTGAGTTTGGCCGACAAACTTTCGAAGAAAATAGAGGCGGACAAAAGAGACCCTTATCGGAGAGATATTTCTGAATACACACCACAATGGAAAGATGATCAAGAGAACCTTGAAGATTTACTGATGCGGGCAAAAGTCCAATTCATAAACAACGATTTAATGGGAGCAACCGAAACTTATCGTGCTATTGAAACCCGATTCTCAGACAATTATGAAGCAAAGGAAATGCTTCGAAGGATATCAAAAATCAGACAAGAGGAGAGCTATTTGGGATATCTCAAGACCAGGCAGGAAATGCTTGAAGAAATTGACCGAGAATGGGAACGACCCAAGGTTTTTGATCGTGTGGTTGAAGAAACTGCTGATGTAAAAGATGTTACCTCTAAAAGCGAAGAAAAGCTCAACCTAATTCAAATCTCTCCACAACCCTATTTTGAAACGCCTCTACCCGAGGTTATTATGGATCTTCAGAGACTTGCAAAATTAGGAGACTTAACAGAACCTGACCCAACCAAAAAAGGACTTTTGATGTATGCCAAGCAGCCACCCGATGGTGAGGAATTTCCCAAGGTAACCATTACGCTAATTCCCATGTCTCTAGGAAATGCAATTTCAGTCATTACGGAATCAATCAGTTGGACTTATGAGATTGAGCCCAATGCCATTGTAATTTCTAAAACGGGAGGAAGTATTCAGGGTAGAAGGCTCGAAACTGAAGAATATGAGATAACTCAAGGAACCGTGCGGAGAATGACGGGCGGATCCGGAGGCGGCGGCGGCGGCGGCGCCGCCGATCCATTTGCAGCTGGTGGTGGTGGTATGGGCGGCGGCGGGGATGGAGATGACCTAAAAGTTAGGGCATACCTAGAAGCTGCCGGAATCACATTTGATGAAAGTAAGGGTCACCGTTTTGCGTTTGATGGGTTCCTTATCATTGTAACCCATGACCGAAGAACTCTTGATAAAATCGAAAGAATTTTAGCTCGACTAGATAAGGATACGAGTAAGCAAGTTGAGATCGAAACGAAATTTTTAGAAGTGCAGGAAGGTGCGCTTGATGAGATTAGCTTCGATTGGCAGTTTAACCTGAACCCTGTCGACTACTTAAGAGATCAAAGTGGTGGAATATTAGTTGATGAAAAGGGGAATGCTCAATTTGATTTTGGACAGTCTTTTTCTGGTAATACTAGAACCCTCGCTCAAGCCCACAGCCCTGGTGCTAGTGCCGACAGTGCAGTTAGTATTAGGGATTCGCTCAACCCAAATCTATCCATTGACATTCCTAATCCTGCTCCGGTACTGCCTGGATTTGTCGATATTGGTTCAGGGGTAAATCCGCTCATTAATGCACAACGCGATAATATTCGATTTGCAGGTGCGCCAGGCAGTGCAATTCTTGGAGGTAGCCAAGCTAATTTATTGATAAGTGCTCTGAAACGAAAACAAGGAACAGATTTATTAAGTGCTCCCAGAATTACAGTTGTGGACGGGGAAGAAGCGACTATTACCATTGCCCAAGAATTCATCTACCCCATCCAATACGAAGCACCTGAACCCCCTCAGGTAAATAATAATGGCGGTCAGGGAGGGGGAAATTTAGGAGGAGGAGTTACGGTACGATCCGCAACCCCAGAATTTGGTGATGTGGCACCGGAAGGAAAACAGCAAGGCTTCCGAGAAGTAGGAGTGATTTTATTCGTTCGTCCAAAAGTGGAAAAATACAATTCCATCAATTTGTTTTTACAGCCTGAAGTCACTGAATTTGATGGTTTTGTGGAATATGGAGGCCCATCCGCCGCAATCAATGATACCAAAACCATTGTCCAACCCTCTGGAAACTTAATGCCTATTTTTTCCACCCGGAAAGTAGAAACCACGGTTACGATTTTCGATGGAGCAACGGTGGTCATTGGTGGTTTGACTCGGGAAGAAGTAAAGACCGTAAATGATAAAATTCCTGTGCTTGGAAACATACCCTTACTGGGTCGCCTTTTTCAATCTTCAGCTGAAAGTTATCAAAAGCGTAATCTTCTAATCTTTGTCAGTGCAAACATTGTATCACGAGGAGGTTCACCGGTTCGTGAAACCATTCAAAACATCAGCCCTCAATCTATATTCAAAGATCCTGTAATTATGACTCCCACCGGAACCATTCGGAGAAGCTTTAAGGAAACAGTAGGTTCAGAATAATTGGAAATGCCGATATCTTTGAAATTTTGTGAATGATTTTAAAATTTTTGATGAAAACCCCACTTCTTTCGTTAACAGCCTCAAATCCAAAAATATTTAATCAAAAGAGGTTTTTTCAATTATCTTTGAGTTTTTGGTATTTAACTTCTAACTTATAAAGTGTGTAATTGCCCTATACCTCTTTATTTCTCTAACCTCTTTTGGCTCCTTTGTGTCGTGAAATCGCTTAAATTTTCACTTCACACTTCGAAGAATTGATA
>DEYT01000114.1:9927-12381 GCA_002364975.1 Opitutia bacterium UBA3151
GTTTTATCTGGATTTTTCATCCTAAAATATTTCTACAGCACTGAAAATTCAGTCGCCTCATTAGAATTTGAAAACGAGCATAGTGTAAATCCGCAAAAAAAAATTCAATCTTCAGAAAAGATTATTCCGAATAGAGATTCCAACCGGGCTAGTAAATTTGATCAATCGCCCCAAATCGACTATCAAGATCTTTCGAGAGATGCCATATTTACCGAGTTTCAGAACTGGTTGAATGAATTTGATTCTAGCGACAGAGATTCTATCGATGTTGAAACTGTAAAGTCGCAAAAGTTCTTATCTTTGGGTGAAGAATTAGCCAAAAAAAGAGCAAAAGTATTCCAAAAAATTATTCGAGGTGACCCTAAAAAGGCATTAGAATTAGCTCTTTCCCAAGAAGTCTTTAAGGTGTTGCCGGTCAATGTGAAAAAACATCTTGAACGATGGGAATCAGACTTCGCTGATATTAGTTCCATGCATGTCTGCTTTGACCCGAGACATCAAGGTTGTCACATCAACCGCACCGCAACCATGCAAGATGGTAGAAAGCTCCGTGCATGGGTTTTTGGAAAAAGGAAAAACCTTCCATCCATCAAAAACCTTTCGGTATGGGGAGTCTCGATGAATGGAGACATTGCGATATCCGACGAACCCATCCAAATAAATCGCATTTCAGGTACAAAAACCTTAATTTTTGGTGGCTCAGAGCATACTTACTCAACCCATTCTGAAATTAAATTGTTTGAGGCCGAGGTCAACGAGGCGGAGAGGCGGTCTTATCTTCACCGAATACCGGTTTCTTATCCGCGCTTGGCAGCTAGCTCTGGGCTTACCGTCTACTATGACAGAAAATATGATTTAATCGTAAATCCTTCTAGCTGGGACGAAGCAAAAAAAGCAGCAGAAGACAAAAATGGCACCTTAGTAGTTATAAACTCTCAACTGGAAAACCGATTTATAAGGAGCTTATTGGATCAAGATCAGGAAAATTATCCTGGCTTCGATGACAGCAACAATACCGTCGATATGGTATGGATCGGGGCAACTGACTTCGAAGATGAAAACAGTAGCTATTACGAACTCGAAAACAACGCTTCCCGAAATTTAGAATTAAATGCAACAGAGGGTGACTGGAAGTGGTTGGACGGTACCGATGTTAGCAATGGTACTTATGTAAATTGGTTGAATAACCAAGAGCCAAATTCTTCAGAAGACTATGCAGCCATGGATTGGTCAACATCGGGTGGAACATGGGTAGAAGTAAATGCGACTTACCGTCTACCTTTTGTCATCGAATATCAACTGGAGAACGAACCCACTCCAATTACAACCCAGATTGACGGACATCGCAAGGTATTGATTGTTCCCGCCCGATTTTCAGATGAGGGACTTAATTATGATGGGTCATCCGGGCCTTTAGTGGATGAATTTGGAAATCCGATCTATTCCGAAATTCAGCAGGATGCTTATGAACCAGTATCTCAAGAAAATTTAGCCGAAGCAATGAAGCAAGTGAAGGACTTTTATTTAAGAAATTCTGACGGAACTTTTCATTTGGATGCGGTGATTACACCAACGGTCACAATTCCATTCTACAAATATATCTTCCGTTATGGAACAGGAAGCCCTAATCTTTTTGATTCAAGTGGTAATTTTATCGAAAGCAGAACTTTGATCTATGATGAAGAGGATGAAATGGTTTTTGCATATTTTGCAGCTGAAGAAGTAGCCAAAATGGATGAGGCATGGGACTGGGATGGCCCAGCTTTTCGGGGTGTTGTCGAAGTTTCGGTTTCCTCGATACCAAATCCTCAAGCTTATGAAACCCCGCCAGTCATTTCTTTTTCAGGAGGAAATCAGGATCCGGCTGACAATGATCGCATCCGACAGAGATTTGAACCTGCGAAGGCAGAGGCTATTACAGATGGATTAGGAAGAATTGTTGGCATCAACATTTTAGATTCAGGTGCCTATTATTTTTCGGCACCAACTCTTTTTGTGAATGGCGTGGAATCTCAGGATTATTCCTTCTCCGTAAGCTTGGATAACACTTGTGTCTCATATGTTGGTATTACCACGAATAACGAATCTGGAGCATCAGGGGTAGCACTTGTTGGAAACCCGGGATCTCATGTAGATGCAATTAATGGAAATGTTTCTGCCAGTACAATTGCACATGAATTAGGACACAATTTCGGCCTTTTACATGCCAATCAAATGGTTACCAAAAGTGAGCGTCCCAACAGTGATGAGTCACAATTGATTGATTACGGAAATCCGTATTCGGTTATGGGAACTGCCTCGATTAACAACGGAGGTGATCTTACCGTTGCCGAGAAGGTAATCACCAAATCCGCAGGTAATTTTGGTCTTACTTACGGAATGAGTCAAGGAGTGGATGTGGCCCATATTTTAACCCTATCCGAATGGACAAATTCTCCCTTTAGAAAAAGTGCC
>DEYT01000106.1:0-3415 GCA_002364975.1 Opitutia bacterium UBA3151
TTTGATCATTGAGCCGGGTGATTGACTTGGGGATATCCAAATTCTTCATCTTAGCCATGTCTCAGTGAGAATGTTGATCGATTGGAGGCCATCTTTGCTCCCCGCTCTCAATCAAGGGTCTAGGAAAGTGAAGGAATTATTTCCTGAATTATTAAACCTTTTTATTTTTTCTTTTTGGATTTGGGAGCCTTGCGTACACCGACCACCCGTTCATAATCGATTTTTCCACCCCTTAAAGGATATGCGTCCAGAGCTGACTGCAGGCTCTTGCGGACCGTACTTAGTTCAGCCCTCTCCCCTAAAGGCTTCTCTTCCCGAATATCATGGATAACATTGAAGAAGCGACCATCCCGATAAAGCTTGTGTTGCTTGTTACGTGCCCAGGCAACCTCCCAATGGTTATACATCATATCGAATTTCTGCGAATACGGACGGGGAAAGTAGTAACCGTAAATCCATTCCCGCTTCTTGCCTGCCTTACCTAGACATTGAGGCCAGAAACTCCACCCATCTCCCTGGGTAATTTTCTTGGCCGGCAGATCCGCGGCCTCTACAATGGTTGGAAAAAGGTCGGAAAAACAGATCAGGTCTTTGTTCACCTGGCCGGCCTGAATATGCCCCGGAAGGTTGACGATCAAAGGCACCTTGGTTCCATGGTCGTGGGTGTATCCCTTGCCGCCCTTGCGCTGCGTACCGAAAAAATCGAGGGTCAGACTGGAGTTGGTCCCATTGTCCGCCGTGAAGATCATCAAGGTGTTCTCACGCAGTCCGAGTTCGATCAAGGTGTCCTCGATCCGTCCGACGCAGTGGTCCATGTACGCGACCATGTCTATAAAGTTCTGCTTCCTATCTTTGCTCTTGCGGTTCTTGCTGCGTGGGGTCGGGTCAAAAGGATTGTGCGGGAGATTCATCGGGTAGTAGGCGAGAAACGGCATACCCTTGTTCGTCTTGATGAAGTCGATCAAGTAATCCGCGATGATCGTTGAGCCGTAGTCGTCCTCGCCATGGTTGATGACCTTGCCGTCATGCATCAGCGAGGGTTCCCAATAACGTCTGCGTTCCGTCCCTGGAATATTCCAGACGCAATGCCGGTCAAAGCCCGCTTCTTTTGGTGAGATACCCGTTTGAGTAGTCAACAACTGCCACTTGCCCGCCACGGCCGTGGTGTAGCCCTGGGATTTGAAGTGATTGGCGAAGGTGGTTTCGCCCTTGGGGAATACGCCAAAGTCGACATAGTTGAATACATTCGACTTACCGGTCATCAGGTTCACCCGACTGGGCGTGCACAACGGAGTCGAGTGGCAGTGGTCAAAGCGGATCCCATTGGCCGCAAGGGAGTCGAGGCGGGGCGTCGAGAACTCCTTGCTCCCGTATGCACTGAAACATTCATACCCGACGTCATCCGCCATGATCAAAACAATGTTAAGTTTTTTGCTTTCTTTTCCGTGCGTCTTTGTACCTGTAGAAACAATGGCTAAAACCCACCACAGTAAGTAAAAAAACTGATTCATTTTCATTTTATAATCTTTTCTTTAAAGGTACTCTTCTCGATGAAAGCCCACGTAGCGACTCCCCAGGCGTTTTCGGTCATGCAAATCGGGTTGTGAAGAAATTTCCTGGTGGGGTCTTTCTTGTTCAAACAACAGGACCCGGCCGGGTAAGCGGCGATATCATTAGGCAACTGAAAATAGTCATAGGAAATCTTCAACTGGTCGAGGGAATCCCGAAACTTCTTGGTGTTGAGTCCACCCTGCACCAGGCGCAACTTCAGGGATTCTTGGATCGCCTTGGTTTTCTTCCCATATTCAGGCACGTAATTGCGGGCCTTGGGATCGGTGAAACTGGTCCCCCCTCCCGCGTCGAGAGCCACTACCGTAGAGAAGATGTCGAGGTACTTGGCTCCCCAGTAGATCGAGCCGGCCGCTCCCATGGAAAAACCCATGATGGTTCGTGCACCACGATCCCGAGTAAGGGCGTATTCCTTCTCGAGATGAGGAAGGAGTTCCTTGAGGACATTGGTTTCCGCCCGTTTGCCCTTGGCTCCGTCCCGCCACACCGTGCCCCCGTATTTCTCCGGGAAGACGACGGCGAAGTTTCCGATTTTGCCTCCCTTACGGGCGGCTTCGTAGCTTTGCATCACCTCCGAGGAGGCATTGCCCCCTCCTGCCCCATGGAGAAAAACAATGAGCGGATAAGGCCCCTTGTCCTTGGCATACCCTGGAGGGAGGTACAAGGTGTAGATGATCTTATCCCCTGTAATCGGTCCATTGTAAGTAAGGTTCTTTTGATACTGACCCAAGTGAACGCCCGATTCGGCTTGAACCTGAAGGTTGAAAAATCCGGAGATGATTAATGGAATTATGAACCGTAATTTCATGATAGATATAGAGTAAAAATTAAAGAAACAGATTTAGAATCATCTGAAAAGAGATTAGCTAAATTTTAACAATAACATGGCTACCGCTTGGTTATATCCACAACCAGCCAGCGTAAAAAGTGAGAGTGAAAATTATAATGAATTTTATCATTTTTGTGCTTCGTATTTGATTTTATTAAATTTCATTTTTCACTTTGTTTTAAGATAACATGACCTGCCTGCTCTTAAGGTAGCACTTTATTCGGTTTGATTTAATGGAGCTGTTTCTGGTAGCCAGGTAAATCGTCCCCAATTTCTTTTGCGTGGTACAATCGGTAATTCTTTTTCCCCGGAATTGGTTTCGATCATTATCTTGGGACCACCCCGTTCAGGGTCGGGAAAGGCACGTGTAACATATCCATCCGGTGACCAGGTGGGGTCATCCCCCCGACCGACTTTGCGTCTTTTCTTTCCATCACTGCTGACTACCCAGACAGTAAAAGTTGCAGAGATCTGTTGATCCTTCTTTGGGTTTTTGATTCCGGTAAAGGGACTCATATGTATCATCTCCACCCCTTCCCAATGGGCAATCCATTTTCCATCGGGTGACCAAGCCGGGACTTTTTGTTCAATGGGAAGATTGAGACTTTCATGCTGATCTTTGGTTGGTGAGATGGGTTTTGCATCACTCCCATCCAAATTACTTACCCAGACCCGAAAGGTACCGGTTCTCTTGGAGACAAAAGCTACCTTTTTCCCATCGGGAGAAACGGAGGGCATTGCATCATTGAATGTGATCTGATCTGGATCACTGAACAACCTTCGGGATTGACCCGTTTCTGAATTGATTATCTGGATTTGGCTATTGCTGGCAGGATCCTCCCTCTTCTTTCCAGGCTGTGTCTTCATCCAGACAATATGCTTTGAGTCCGGTAGCCAGGAGGGAATAAGGTTCATGCCTCCGCTCACTAGTGTATGTGCGTGCATGCCATCAATACCCGAGAGCCAAAGCGACAAACTGTGATCAACCTGTTTCACATAGACCAGTTTCTTCCCATC
>DEYT01000106.1:3787-4454 GCA_002364975.1 Opitutia bacterium UBA3151
GCTGTCCGACCCGTCCTCCTTCATCCGGAAAAGCTGAAGTATGCCATTGTCATCCGTATGACTGACAATGACCTCACGCAAAGCATTTGCCGATGCATCACCAAAACTTGTTTTGGCCATCATAAGTACCAAAAATGAAATTACGCCAACGAGCACGCCCACTTTTAGCCCAATGAAAAGTTTCATATTCTATCCATTTTTTTAAAAATTTGAGGGAGCGGAAGGGAAAGAAAATTTTGAAACAAAGGTGAATTATGTTGGATTTTCGCCATGCTAAATCAGCACAAGATTAAGAAGCTTTCTTTGCAATGATTATCTTAGCTATTCCAAGCTTTGTCACCGAGATCATCGGAGAATACTAGTACAATGTTAGGTTTATCTTTTAAGGGATGCCCCTTTGTGATTAGTTTCTTAGTATTCTCTCCCAATCATCGTTCTTGGATTTAAATCTTTGGAAAGCCAAGTATTCCTTGGCTGAAATCTCACCATCCGAGTTTTTGTCAATGTGGGAGAACAACCATTCGTAGCCGTCCTTCTCCGCATTCCAATGTTCCTTTGACTTCCAGCGTACAGATTGGAATTGGGTCAAATCTTGCTCTACCCGGTCAAGGATTTGCTCAAGGTTTTCCAGCTTGGAGCGAAGTTGTTTGTAGGGAACATCCTGGAC
>DEYT01000088.1:0-3882 GCA_002364975.1 Opitutia bacterium UBA3151
GTTTTAACCTTGAATAAATAATACATAACTCGTTGAATAAAACTCTCTTCACATATATATTGTATCGTTGATGATTCGCCCTTTTTTGCCCTTTTGCAAATTGCTACTTGTAGCAAGCTTTTCCGTGGCGGTTCATGGAGTCACTCGAGAATCTGATTTATTATTAAGATGGAGCTTCGACGAAGGTTCTGGCAGTAGTTCTCAAAACCTCATTGGTACCGCTTTGGATGTGATTCTTCACCCTGGTGCAACTTGGGGTCACGAATCCAATGGTACTGCGAAGTCTGGCTTCTCATTGGACCTAAGCACAGGAACATCCAGGGGTAGTGTATTGAGCGACACACGCTTACAGGCAAGTAATGATTTCACCTACATGTTTTGGTTCAAATCGAACGGTGTTCCTAGTGATTTCTCCCAGCTGCTTTCCAAAAGACAGGGAACCTTCTCTTCCTATTTCGTTCAAATTGATCCTGGTGGAGGTAGTCTAAAGACTTTTTTCCGAAAATATGGAACCTATTATGATACTAGATCCATTGAATTTTCGCCAAATACTTGGCATATTCTTGCTGCTAGTCACGATGGAAAGAAAATTTCGACCTACTTGGATGGTGACCTGATCTATCAAACCAAGCAATCGGATCCGATTTTTGTTGAGGAAGGAGATCTTGGTATCGGGGGAACCGCAGATGGTGGAAGCCTTTTTAATGGTTGGATTGATGACTTTCGTATATATGGAAAAGTATTAGATCATGATGATGTCCAATCTGCATGGGCCAATGGACTCGGGGATTTTGGTCCCTCCCCAGATTTTTCATCCGTTGATCGCTCCCCTACATCCATGCCTATGACCGTAAATCTAGTCTTCCGTGATGCATTAGGGAATCCTTCCGATGTCAGCGGTTTTGATGAATCGGACCTTTCACTAACCGGTGCGACTGCAGACAATTTCACTCAAATTTCAGCTTCCAGTTATTCCTTCGAATTGAATTCAACCAATAGGCCCCAGAGGATTCTGGTCTCCATTCCTGCGGCAGCTGGCCGTGATGATCAAAATATTACCACTAGTGCCGCCAGTATGGTCGTTATATACGGAGACATCGTAACAAGTTCAGCGGATTTGGTGGGCTGGTGGAATTTTGATAATCATGTTATGTTGGAAGATTCGAATAGTGACTTCAACGCTTCGTGGACTCCTGCAAACCTTTCCTCCCCGCCGGTCATGTGGTTGGATGCAAACGATTCATCTACCTTCGAATTCTCAAGCGGAAACGAAGTTTCTCGCTGGAAAAGCAAACTAGATCCCAATTACTACTTTGAAGCATACGGTAACTCCAATCCCGAGAGGGGCACTTTAATCAATGGAATTATTGGGGTTGATTTCAATGTTGGTGATCGAATGCGCACTCGGGTAAGTGGCAGGTCCGGGAATAATCCCCTTGGTCCAAACGGCGAAACGATTACAGATAGTGCTGTATTTGTTGTCTACACCTTACAATCGACCGGTCTCTCCCAGACGCTATTCGACAATGGTGCGAACTGGAAGACACAAGCTCCTTGGAATAATGGCTTTTTGCGATGGGATGCAGGTAGGTGGCAGGCTCCTTACCGAATCCAAGCCAACAACTGGGCGGTCAAGGACGAAACTATGGTTGCGATGTGGTACATTTCCGAAACTGAAGATATGCAACAGGTTTGGAAAAATGGAAAAATTTTCATTGAGGACGATTCCGGGAGCTCCTACACCAATCCTAATAATATTACGCGAGAGTTCCGACTGCCACAATCTTCCAGTGGATACAATTTAAACGCTGCGATTGGAGAATTAATTATTACCAAAGGCGTACTTGCTGAAATCGACCGAAATCTTATTCATGATTATCTTTTAAACCGATGGGATTTGAGCGATAGACGAGTGGTATTAGATTCCTCTGGCGGTGATGTTCCGGCAAAACTTGTTGGGGGAGCTAGGATTGATCGTGATAATGAAGCCTTTGGGGAAGGCTCTCTGCGCTTAAACGGATCGGATGCTTGGGCTCAAATTGGATTCAGTCGAACACTTCCCCCCAAAGTAGTTCGTCAAGACAAGCTCGAATTATGGTGGCCTTTGGATGGCAACCTCACCGACATGTCAGGCAATGGTAGGAATGCATCGATAAACGGCCAGGAAAAATGGGCCGATGGTTATTACGGTCAGGCTTTCAGTATGAGTGGTGATGACTACCTTTTTGCATCAGGTTATAAAGCAATTAGCGGAACTGGAGCACGCACTCTAAGCCTATGGCACAAAACAACAAGTGCGAATTATATGACCTTAGCCTATTGGGGAGATAATTCATCTGGCAAACGCTGGTTGCTTCGCATTTATCGAAACGATCTTCAATTGCAACTCAACGGTCCAACCCGAAGATCTTTCACCAAAAATCTTCACGACGGCGTTTGGCATCATTTGGCAGCTACACTCCCGGAAGGAGGCGGGGATCGCGATGATATCCGCTTGTTCATCGACGGCAAAGAGGCGGAAATTTATGGACAATGGGGAACCCGAAACAATCTGGATACTGGAACCTCAACTGATTTTTCAATCGGTAGGAGATGGGATCAATGGCAAAAATTTGTGGGTGAGATTGACGATGTTCGTCTCTACAGCGTTGATCTTAGTGATTTCGAGATCATGACCCTTTACCGGGAGGCCTCTACTGGAATGCATAATTTGGGTGAAAAAAGTTATTCTATTTCCCTTTGGGCAAAGCCGGAAGCTTTAATTCCAAAAATGGATTATGCATTTGCCACAGGATGGTATGAGGTAAATGGTGATGAAGAGATGCAGGCGGTCATGGACCAGGGTCGGGTCAATGAGTCTCAATATTTCGACATGTCGGTGATTGATCCGAAGACCTCGATCCAATCCTCTGTCTTCCCAGACGGACTTACCTTCAGAGCCTTTGATGGTGATTTTAGCAACACCAACCTCAATGAAATTGATGGCCCAGGTTATGTCTTTGAAAGTAATATTGCTCACAGCCAAATGACTCGAAATTTGGATGCCAATTTTTCGGCAATGGTTGCATTTCCAGTTACTGAAACTAGCGAAACAGATGATTTTATTCTTTGGGAACTGGGTGGCACTGGACAAGGAGCCTTTGTTGGATTCAGAGATGGTCACCTTCGGGTTAGAGCTGGAGCCGGTGGAAGCAATGTTGCGGCGCCTGGAAGTTCGACAGCTACAATGGCTCTTCTGGATCTTAATTATTCCACTTTGCAATCTTTAGGGGCTACGGATGGAAAGTTACACGAACTCAGATGGGAAATGAAAGTAGGCTCGGCTGGAAATTCTTCCGGGCGGGTAAGGTTTTGGATTGATGGAGTCTTGGCAGGAGAATCAAGCACAACGGGTTCCAATAATGCCTTGGCCGGTGGAGTTTGGGCAGGCTCAAATGATGGAGGCTTTGGAGTTCTCGGAGGGAATAATATTTGTTCGGGTGAATCCACAGATGCTTGGCCTTACGCGATCGGTTCTTCTCTTCTATACGAGTTCGGCGAGGGTTTTAAAGTAAAGTCTGGATATGTCTATGAGGAGAAGAGTGATTATTTTGATTCTGCGATTCAATATGATGGAAGTACCTTCGATTTGGCTACCGGAGGGCTAACTGGAACTGATTCACTAGGCGGAGTATGGTTTGGTAAAATTAGGATTTCCAACAACGGCTTTCTGAAATCTGGTGAAATCACTTTTGGAACGCGTAGTAATGAAGGAAGTGCATTATGGGTAGACCTAGATCGGGACGGTGATTTTTCAAGAAGTGGTTTAAATGGTGATGAAATGGTTGTGAATAATCTTAACAACCACAACGCACGAAATAGAGTTGGAACTGTATTCTTGGG
>DEYT01000088.1:4258-16212 GCA_002364975.1 Opitutia bacterium UBA3151
TTCGCTGGAACCGATAGTTTTTCAACGGTCTATCATGCAACAGACGAAGGTGAGAAGCTTGCCGTTGGTACCGAAAGAATGCTACCCGGTCAGTGGAATCACTTGGTGATGGTGGTTAATCGAGAGGAGGGAAAACTGATTCACTTTCTTAATGGTAGATTGGTTGGAGAGGATTCATTTGTAGCAGATAGAGATGGTGAGATGTACTCTAACGATTGGTACATTGGAGGATTTCCGAGTCTCAATAAGTTCTCTGGATGGATGGATGAACTAAGGCTTTACAATATCGCATTGAGTGACCTTGAGGTAAGCAAGATCCATAATTGGGGCACGGGAGATATGGGGATTACCGGCGAGCTTATCGCTCCCTTTGTAACCGACCAGAATCCGATACCTGTAAACCTCAAATTTAGACAATATGGGAATGAAGTTGCGATAAGTGGTCTCACGATTGCAGAGGTGAACGCGAGCGTGACTGGAGGTCAGATTGATCCTGCAACTTTCCTGCCTGGAGAGGTGAACGCTTCTTCGTTCTCATTTTCCATTATTCCGGACGAGAATGCTACCGAAATTAATTTTGCTCTCCCAGAAGCTTCAGCTAATTATTTTGGGGAGCCAACTTTAGGAGTCAATTTCCAGATTAAGATCGTTCCCGATGTTTTAGATAAGGACAAATTGTTGAACTGGTGGTGGTTCGACGAGGCGGTGGCAAATAAGGTCGGGGATGGCATTGGAGAAGAAAACGGTACTCTTCTTGGGGATGCATCTTGGTCGGCCGATGCCATGTTTGGCACCTCGGTAACTTTTGAAAATTCAGGAGATATGGTGGACTTAGGTTTGGCGGATTCCAACTTCAGCGGTGGTCGATTTAGTTTGTCTTTTTGGTTCAAGAGAAATGAGGAAAGCTTCAACTGGTCCTCCAACCTAGTTTCAAATGTTATGGTTAGCTTGGGGGATGAAAATGGATCCGTGCTAGAGGTTGGTTCAAAGTCGAACAGTATCGACATTTATATGTCCACCGAGATGAAAAAACAGCAAATAACCGTGGGCAGTGGAATCAACGATACTCAATGGCATTATTTGACTTTATCCTACGATGAAAATGCATCAGATGAAAATGAACTTAAAGTTTACATGGATGGATCTTTGTTAGGTGCAACTGGAACCTTCGGAGGAAGTCTGAAATATAAAGACTCCCATGAATGGTTACTTGGAACCGCCTCGCTCAAGAATCCATCGCTTGGTCGTTTCATCGGTAAAATTGATGATTTTAGGGTTTTTTCCAACAACTTGGACTTATCGAAACATGCCGCTCTTTACAACTATGGTTATGGGGATATGAGCCTAACCCTAGTTGCGGATTACAATGGAAGCGTTCAATCCAACCCAGTTCGGGCCAATCTTACCTTTCGAAAGTTTGGACAGGACTGGCCGGTGGATTTCAATGCAAGTCGGATTATAATGGTTAATGCTAATGAACCGATCATATCAGGGTCCGGCTCAAACTGGACTCTGGAATTCAATTCTACGGTTAATCCAGGCAGGGTATCTGTTGGATTACAAGAAGGTACTGGTTATGACTCGAGTGGATTACAAAGTAAGCCTACGGAGTTTCAGATCGGCTTTGGTCGTCCCATCGTAGCGTTGGAGCATCTCACCGCCTGGTGGAAGTTTGACGAAAGTAACGGTTCGATAGTTTACGACTATCTTGGAAAATTTAGTGGATCCTTTGCAGGACATGCTGGTTCTGTACCGAGGTTTGATGCCTCCCAATCAAAATTTGGAAATTCACTTTACTTTCCACAAAATGCATGGGTAACGACCAACGCATCTGCCGCTAGTTTGGGTATAGACCAAGATAATCCTAGGACTATTTCCTTTTGGATGCATGCTGAAGACCAAAGCAATGCGAATGACCCAGGCATTTATGGGATTGGTCGCCGATACAGCAACGATGGAAAAAGAGGCATTTGGGCCTTGCGAAGTTTCTGGGATACCTCTTCCTATCGAAGATTCAATTCATCTTACTGGGGTTTGGATCATCAAGTTTTCGTGAGTGAAGGTGTTCGCGATAAGTGGGTTCACATCGCACACATCTACACGGGTGAGTTTGTACAAGTTTATGTTAACGGATTCCAATGCCTCAACGCCGAACAGGATGGAATTGAAACCCAGAATTTTTTCCCACTCCAATTCGGTAGATGGACCGATGAGACTACAGGAGGGGTAATCGACAACAACATACACCGTCGATCTTTCAAGGGATGGTTGGATGATTTTCGTGTATACGATGAGGCTTTGCATGAGAACGAGGTTCAAGCCATCTATGGGGAAGGGGCTGGTGACTTTCAGGTTCATGCGAGTTTCGAAATTCCTTCAGTTGTGGATGGGGATACAACTGAGGGTAAGGTAAAGTTCACCCGAAACGGGGAGGCTCTGACCAATTTAGATTTTAATGTAAGTACGGATTTAACCATGACGGGAGGAATCATTGATTCCAGTTTCCTGCAGTTTAATGCGGATGACGGTTCCTATACCTTTCGTTTTTCGGTTGATACAAATGCCAGTGTGGAGAATGTCTCCCCTACCCTTTTTGAGGGTCTTGCCCTTTGGTTAGATGCCAATGATACCGGCGATGTCGTTGGTAATTGGAAAGACAAAAGTGGAAGGGATCGAAATGTTACCGCCCATGGAAGCCCAGAACTGGTCCCCAATGGCTTCAATGCTTTACCCATCATGCGATACAGCGGAAATAATGCCTCAACGGGTAGGGATTATCACAATTTTGGAAAAATTGGTAATGTTCGTACGGTTTTCTGGGTTTGGAAAAATTCGGGAGGTTATTACTTCATGCTGGGGGATAGCGATAATGCCCATTTTCATCGAGACTCCAATATGTTCAATTCTCAATGGGCATCCAATAAGGTAAAAGATGGATATTTACGTGTTAATGGTGCTTCGGTTTCACCCACTGTCGCTGCCTTCCCTAATGAAATGACCATCCTTGCCCTTCGGACCACGGGTGATGTTTCCGCAAGCTACTTTTCCAAGGATCGTGGTAGAAATACCGATCGGTTTGCCAATGGGGACTTGGCAGAGTTAATTATTTACGACAAGCCACTTAGCGATTCTGAGATGTCAATCGTGGAAAATTACCTCAGTCAAAAATGGGGAATTGGCGGAGCCCCTGCCCCTTCATCGATGATTACTTTGAATGCAAATTCGGTGCAAGATGAGTATGGTGAAGGCAATGATTTTGCGATCGCTTTAATGAGAAAAATGTACCGTGCTATCACTCGCGGAGATGATTTAATCGCATGGTGGCCTTTTGATGAAGACCCATTGGGTGGAAATGTATTGGTAACAGGCAAGTCACTCAATGCGGAAACCGCTAATTTATTTAATGCTGAAGTTACGAATTACGGCAGGTTTGGAAAAGGGGTTCGTTTTTACAAGGATCAAACCGATGCAAGAATGAGAATTAATAACCAGGGAGTTGATATTGGTGCTTCTTGGACTCTTTCATCCTGGGTGAAGAATATTTTACCTCCAATAAATTCGGGATTATCTACTTTGTATAGGGGCGAGGACCGGCAAAGTAACCGGGAATATGACCGTTATCTTGTAATCCGTGGCTCGAACGGAATGCTTCATTCCTTTGATGGAGCTGATTGGAACGCAAATAATCGCTATCGAACATCCAATTTCATGATCGACGCGGTGGCTTTAGATGACTGGCACCTTTTAACTGTTGTAGGAGAAGGCTCAAGAACCTCGTTCTTTATCGATGGCGTTTTTGTAGGAAACTCGGACCGAAAAGACGACAGTGATGTTTATTATGTTGGCAATTCCAGTAACAATGAACTTTTTGCAGAATACTTAGATGATGTCCGAATTTATAATACCGCACTGAGTGCGATCGATGTTTCTAAAATTTATGGTGGAGGTTTTGGGGATCAATTCCCTTCTTTGCTCTTGGAAGAAAATTCCACCAAGGAAGCGAATCCTCGATCTTTTAAAATTCGTACTGGGAAAGATAACACTGCACTAAACCTTTCAGGTTTTAATTCAAGTGACTGGATCCTATCCTCCGGCTCGATATTGGATATGAACGCTTCGGATAAGACCGGGGAGAGCTTACTTTTTGTCGACTTCAATGGTTCCAACAAAATAACAGTCGTTGCCCCCTTTGACAGTGGTCGTGATGCTGAAGGTAAACAGCTTGAGGGCTTTCAAAACGATGTCTTTTCCCATGAGCTTGTATATGGCGAGGAATTTCTTTTAAGTCGTTGGAGCTTTGAAGAAGCAAATGGTACCCGAATTAGGGACCGTGGACTTGCTCGAAATGACGGTTTCCTCATGGACGACGCCCAATTGACCACTGGCAAGTTTGGTAATGCTCTAACTCTCGATGGTAGTGGAGACTATTTCGACATCCCAAGATTTCGAGGCATTCGGGATGAAGGAAATTTCACCATCTCTGCTTGGGTGAAACCTACAAAATTAGGCACAACCGGAAATGGCGACGATGGTGGCATCTTCTGTACTGATACCAATGGAGCTAATACCGTACAATTGTGGTACAATGTGAATGCAAGCGGAACAGGAAACCGGACTTACACATTGAATGTGGGGAGTACCAACATAACCCTTAATCGGTTAGACGGAACTGACGGTTTAGCTCAACAGGATCGCTGGCAGCACATAGCTGCGATCATGGCAGGACAAAAACGATTACTTTTCTTCAATGGAAACCAAGTCGCTGAGTCCATCGGCTCGGACAACTTAGTAACCATGGAAGGTTCCGGTGTTCGACTTGGAGGGTCCAGTCAAAGCGGAAACTTTGATTTCGCAGGTGATCTAGACGAAATCCGTCTCTACAATCGATCTTTTGACTCCCTTGACATTGCCATCCTCTATGGTGATGGCAATGGAGACCTTGGACTTACTCCTATTGTTTCCTTGGAATCAGAAAACTCTTCTTCTTCGGTAACGGGAAGGATTCAATTCCATAAGTTTGGAATCGCTCAGGCAGTTTCAGATTTCAATTCCTCTGACCTCTCGATTACAGGCGGTAGTCTCGATACATTTTCGCCAGACGGGCTTGGCTTCAATTTTAGTATTTCGCCCAGCAGCTATCCTGGAAGAGTGGGCATTGAAATCAATGAAGGTGCGGCACAAAGTGCTTTCTCTCAGTCTTCTACCTACTCGGAGGTTTTCCATCAAAACATTCCTCTTGTAGCTCAAGAAAACTTAGTTCTTTGGTATCTGTTCGATGAAGAAAATGCATCGACTGTTTACGACTTTTCGGGAAATAATAATCATGCGACTATTCAAGGTGGTGCATTTGTTCCCGGTAAATTTACTTCCAGTTTGCAACTTGATTCTTCCCAATATGCAACCGCCAATGGAGAATGGCTTTCCTTATCCGATCGCTTCGCCCTTTCTCTCTGGACTAAGGTTCTGGACGATTCCAACGGAATTTTAGTACGTAATGGACAATTCTCCATTCAATACAATGAAGACGCAACTCTCCGAGGAAATGTATTTACTAATAATGGATGGGCTGAAACCAAAACGAGATTGCCAAGTGGTCAATGGTTTCATCTAGCTTTTTCCTACGATGGTAATCTGGCATCCCTCTATGTAGATGGAGCCAAGAAATCGGAGACTTCACACAATGGGTACCTCAGTTGGGGAGACGGGGCAGATCGAGTTCTATACCTTAATCGGTACGATACCAAAGGCATGGAAGGAAAGGCGGTTTTCGACGATTTAAGAATTTACAATCGATCCCTCTCTGAAAATGAAATCCGCTTACTTTGGTCCCAAGGAGCCGGTGATTTAGGTCTTTCTCCTCGTATTGTTGGAAATTCAGTCTTCTCTCAGGAAACTACCAGTCAACAAGTTGTCTTTCTGGAAAATAATGTCTCGGTGGTTGCAGGCACGCTGGATCAAAATGAAATCAATGCCTCCATTGGATTTATCCAGAATTTTTCAAGTGCAGACTTGAGTTATGAATTAAATGTTTCTCAGATTCCTTCGGAAATACGAATTTCAATTCCCTACGGGGCTGTCTCTCGCGACGGAAATTCTAGTGTGGAGGGAGCTTTTGAGTTTAGCAGGAGAATGCAAACTGCGGTGGAAGAGGATTTACTCGCTTGGTATAACCTGGACAACTTGAGTGGAAATCTGATCCAAGACAATTCTGGTAGAATGAGGCATGCAAACTACGCAAAGATCGATGCCACATCACCCGGAGAAGGGAGCCCAAATTATTCAAGTTCTTCAAATACTTACTCCGGAATCAGAGCCTTTGATAATGAAAAAAATAGCGATGGTAGATGGCTCGCTAGGCAAAGTGAATTACCCAATATTCATATTCGCTACGACTTCGAATCACCTCTGGTGATCGGAGGATACAAGATCGTTAATCAATCTTTCCAGATCGAGAGCAGAAGCCCAAAATCCTGGACTCTTCAAGGATCGATGGAACCGGACTCTAACTATACCACGCTTCACACCATAAGCGGTGAAACAGGTTGGACGGCATGGGAAGAAAGGGACTACAGCCTAGATGTTATCGGGGCATATCAATATTACCGCTTAGTGTTTTCAGAGGCAGCAGGAACAAATAATTTTCTCGGTATCGGGGAAATCGAATTTTTCCCAGCTCCAAAATCATACCAAGGTAAATTCGGTAAGGCGATTGATTTAAGTGGGGAGTATTTTGATTTGCCGATTAATCCAGATCAAGAGGCTGGTTCGGATGGACTAAGTGTTGCCGTATGGATGTACCCGAGGCAGGTAAGTGGAGGCTTTGATGATGAAAAAATGGTTTTCTCCACCAACAATGGAGGCTGGGATTGGTCTGCTTCCCTTCGCTTTGGCACCGTAAATACCTGGACTGGGGTAAATCGAGAGCAAACTCCAATGACTGTGGTTGAAAACCAATGGTACCATTTAGTCACCACCTTTAATCCCGCAGAAAACAGAATTAATGCTTATTTGAATAATCAGTCCATCGCAGTCAATTCCATTGGTTTTGATACCGATACCGATTACATTCGTCTGGGCCGGGACGATCACCAAACCGGGCGTGCTTTCGATGGTTTATTAGATGATGTCAGGATTTGGGGTCGCCCCCTTAGTGGTGCCGAGGTTGCCAAACTTTGGGGAAATGGCATGGGAGATCTTGGTCCCCAAGCCCGCTTTGAACTCGAAAGTCCGAATTGGGGGAAAGAAATCAGTGGTATTCTTCGCTTCAACCAGAGGATTACTGATTTCAATGCAAGCCAAGATCTCAATGCCAGTGGCTTTTCCTTCACTGCCTTTTCTGAAATGGCGGATTCAAATGGCAGTGCTTGGCAATTTATCGGTACTCCGGACTCTATGTCCCCCGGTCAAATTTTGCTTTCTTTAAAGCCAAATTCAATTACGGACGCCTTTGGTCTGGAAAATCAGGAATTTTCTCAATCGGTTGACTTCCGTCCTCATCGGATTGCTGAATCAGACTTAGTCATGTGGTGGGAATTAAACGAAGGCACCAGTGATAAAGCTTTTGATTCCTCGATTGATTTTGATCCCACTTGGACTCCAAGTTCTGCTGCTAGTGATAATCTCATATGGTTAGACGCAAGTGACATATCAAGTATCGATCAAACCACAGGTGTGGTTGATGCATGGAATGACAAGGGAAGTAATGGAAATAATCTTACACCACATAACAGTTCAAACCCGATCACTGGTACAAATACCTTAAATGGACTAAATGTAATCACCTTTGACGGAGATGATATCCTCACCATGAATGCTACCAACAATATTGGGGATTTTGATCAAACCTGGTTCATTGTTGCAAAGGTCGATGTTGGAGGGGTCAGTGTTGGAGGAGACGGAATCATCGCATATGACCAATGGGCCGGTGGAAATTGGCAAATTCAAGCTAGTAATGGTTCTCAATTCCGGGGTCGGGTCATGAAGAATATTACCGGCACTTGGGTGGGTACAACTAACTTTTCTGACCAAGATCTTAGTGGCGATTATCATTTATATTGCGTGGAATTAGATCGGACCAATCAATCTTTATCCAACTGGTTGGATGGTAACCTTAATGATTATAAATTGGACGATTCAGTCGCCATCCGTTCAAACCGAAGATTCTCGATTATGGGGAATCGTGGTAGAAATCAACCGACCGCTGGCTCGGTTGCAGAGGTGTTGGGTATTTCTTCCGTTTTGGAGGAGGATAGACTAAGGGTTCAAAACTATTTAGCCCGGAAATGGGGTCTTCCCATCGGTCAAAACCTGGGGATTATGGGCAGAAACTGGACAAACCCCGGCTTATTTGGAAATTCCATGCTCGATTTAAATGGCAGCGATGGTGGAGCCATTGTACACGCCACCGGCTTATCCAGTGCCTTATCCAGTGCAACCATCAGCGTTTGGCTCAAACCTTCCAGTAGTAACTTTCATATTCTGAGCCATAACAATTCTTCTGATTTATCGATCTATCTAGAACAGCAAAGGCCGGTCTTTCATTTATTAGGAATGAATCAACAAAGCTTACCAGGGACGGATAACGAAACCTTCTGGGGTAGAGGATATCTCCCCCTCAATCAATGGACGCATTTGGTATTTACTTATGATTTAAATTCTAAACGGGCACAATTTTTCCTCAATGGTCAATTGGATGAAGAAATCGTTTTTGCTGGAAACTTAGCCCTTCCTCTAGCCTCTGGCTTTCGTGTTGGTCCAAAAGATGGACAAGAAGCAATCGAGACTCTTGGAAACTTGGATGACTTTCGCATTTATGATCGGGCACTAAGCCCCAGTGAAATTGCTGGTATTTACGGGCAGGAAAAAGGTGATTTTTATTCTCGTAGTATAAATTTTGCTTATTCCGAAGATCTAGAACTACCGATTTTAGTAACAGCTAGCTTTTTAGAAGACGGTTACCCCGTTGAGTTAAATTCGAGTGCTCCTGGATCTTTAGAAATCAGTGATTTTCAGATTACCAACGGATCAGGTTCTGCCCTTAGCAAATTGCAAAATGGCATATGGCAATTTGAATTGATACCGGACAACAACACGAGCAATGCCACCATTGGGGTCCAAATTACTGGTTCGGATGTAACTACTTCAATTTTTGAAGAATCTTTCCAAGATGCATCGATAAATATTCCTTACAACCCACAAGTTCCTGCTATTTCCTCAGCAAGCGAATCCTACTGGGCGGTCGGAAAATTCAGCCGTTTTAAAGTTTCAGCCTCGGATGCAACCTCTCTTAATCTAGGTAATCTTCCTTCTGGTCTGGAATTCAATGCCACAACTAATGAAATCTTAGGGACTCCGGAAAGCGGATCCACGACAGGTGTAGTGATCACCGCTTCCAATCCAGTGCATGGAAGTATTACTCAGAATCACTCTCTTCGGGTAATGGATCCTAATGAATTTTCCTCCGAGATGGAAATATCCATCGACGAAAATACTTTCAGTTCAAATGCAGATAGCTTTCAGGGATTGGTTTCCCAATTCGATGCAAGTAGATTCAATGAAGCTAACGGTACCGAAATTTCACTCTGGGCGGATTCCTCTGGCAATAGCAGAGATCTCGACCAATCCCGGGGTGCACCTACCTTGATCTTGAGTCCAGAGCTTGATGATAAAAAAGTCATTCGGTTCGATGGTTTCTCACAACTTTTCTCTTCCTTTGATTTTGGTACAATTCTTGGCGAATACTCCATATTTGCCGTTGCCCGACATGCAGGTATACAAGACCAGGCTGTCCTTTCCTCCGTTGGATCAGATTGGGTTTTCGGACTGGGAAATCAGTATTCGGTATACTGGAAACTGGGTCCATCTTTCGAATTTACGGGGTCAGTTTCTGATGATCAGTGGCATATCTATGCTGGCACCCTGAAATCAAATGGAGAACTTGAACTGATCAAAGATGGATATTCCATTCTTCAAGAAACTATCTCTCTCATTGAAGACTCCAAACCTCGCAGGCTTGCCTTGGGTGGTTCTCAAGCAAATACCAATTTCTCCATTTCAGAAGTTGCGGAAGTTATATTATATAACCGTGCCCTTTCTGAAACTGAGGTAAGCGATCTCTCCGATTCCCTTAAAGTCAAATGGTTAGGTGGAAGAGTTAAGAATTTTCCCCTCCTAATAAAGCTCGGGTTTTCTCACCACCCTGACTTTTCTCTTGATACCTTTTCCGATCCGGTGAACGGTGGAGATCTTCGTTTCTTTAACGAAAATAATCGAGAACTTGAATATGAGATTGATGAATGGAATGCGACAGGAGAATCTCTCGTTTGGGTAAAAGTAATCGATTTTTCAACGGAATCAAAAATTTTGGCTCGATGGGGAAATGATTTAAACACCACTGCTCCCCCATCTTCGCTCATTTGGTCTGAATTTGAAGGAGTATGGCACCTCGATGATAATCTTGATTCCTCCAGCAATGGAAGAAATGGATCTCCAACTGCGAATGTAAACTTCTCTGGAAATGGATTAATTGGAGAATCCATTTCTCTCACTGGATCTGATCATATTGAAGTTTCCACATTCAATGGGATTTCGTCTGACAACCCTAGGTCTGTGAGTATGTGGTTTAAATCAAGTGCTAATAGCGGGAATCTATTAGGATGGGGATCGACTGGAAATTTTTGGGATATAGCTTGGAATAGTCAAGGTCCTCTGGTCAGTACCGGTAATACCAATGGTAAAAGGCAGGCATTTGGTACCCTCTCCGATGATCAATGGCATCACCTTCTGTTGAGCTATCCTGGAAATGGTGCAGATCTAAATACCACCAGGATTTATTTGGACGGCAACTTGGCTGATGTCCCCGCTTCGTCAGTCTCGGGTTTGGTAAATACTTCCCTTAGCTCCGGAGTGAAAATCGGTGCAAATTTTGATGATTCAAGTTCCATGACTGGACTCCTTGATGAAGTGAGAATCTCTAATCAAAACCGAGGGCAAGCCTGGGCCAAATATTCATTTTTAAACCAAGGAGGCGGTTCAAGCTTATTAACCTATGACCTAGAATATCTCCTACCGCCTTTGCTTCCTTCCGATATCAATATTACCGTGGTTACTAATGAGTTGATGAGTTTTAAGATTCAAAGTAATCCACCCGCAACCAGTTACAGTGTAATCAATTCAAATCTTCCCTCAGGTTTGAACTTTAATAATGCAACTGGAATTCTTTCCGGCACACCAACTGGACCCACCGGCTCTTATTCGATTTCCATCGCCGCATCCAATGCCAGAGGTTCTGCAACCACGTCTATAAACCTCTCCTACGAAGCGAGCTTAAGTGCCCCGATCATCACCGCCGGTAATGTTGTCGAAGTTGGAGGTAGATCGGCTAGTGTAGAGGCGGAACTTGTAAGCACTGGCGGAAAAGCAAATCAGGTAACCCTCTATTACGGAAAAACAGATGGTGGTGAAAATAATTCTTCGTGGGGAGAAGCCCCCGTTGATCTGGGCTCTTTATCTCAAGGTAAAATTCCATACATATTTGAAAATCTTGAAAGTGGTGCCACTTATTATTATCGATTAAAGAGTGACAATACTGATCATTCCGCTTGGTCCAACCTCGGAACCTTCACTACCCTTTCCTATGATCAAGGAATCTTAAGATTTAATACCGGGGAAGATGAAACCGGAACTGGTTCGGGTCTGTATTGGGATAAACAAAATGGGGACGGTGAACAAAAAGTAGCGAATGCCACTTTTGTAAATGACAACCTGCTTGCACCAGATGGTTCATCTTGGTCCTTAACCAAAGCTGTATTTCATTTCAATAACGGTCTGTTTATTGGTCCGAATCTTAGCATGGTTACACTTGAAGGGGTCAATTCACTTTCTCTTCAAATTGAAGGTAATGCTACTATTTCCAAGAACCTTTCCGGTGCTAAGACCCTCCTCAATCCATATGT
>DEYT01000059.1:0-1779 GCA_002364975.1 Opitutia bacterium UBA3151
GTCATAATCCAGGGTCAAGGGACTAAGGAAAGCATTAACCCGGTCCAATAGAGAACGATTGCGTTGCTCGGAAGTACTCCTCATCCCATCCAGAAAATCCTGTGCCTCTTGGGGAATCTGGGTGGTAGTGAACCCGGTCCCCATGTGATAACTGATTCCTGGTTCACCGGGCGAATTAATGACCCGGTCAGAAAATTCGGGCACGAATACCCTCGACTCTAATCCGATGCATGCCTTCAAGTCCAACTTGCGTGTCGCATCCCAAAATTCATCCAAGCCGTCCAGCACATCAAAATCCACGATCCCGGCGGCTTCCAGTCCCGCTTTTTTTGCCTCTACTGCAAAGGTACTCGGAGAAAATCCCTTGTAATTAAAGGAATAAAAGGTATGGGCATGTAAATTGAGCATGGTGCTGGGTTCGGAGAAGCCACCGGCTTCAGCTATGCTTTGGAGGGCTTGCTCGCGAACTTGCGAGTCAAAATCGTTCAGGGATGATTCAGACATTTTATGGTATTAGGTTGGTCGATTTAAATTGAGATGGGGTAAAATTTAGCTTTCGTCTTCTCCAATGCCGAATGCTTCTGCCAAGGCCAAACATTCATCGAGAGAACGCAGGCCATCGGTACAAGTAGGATCCGACATACAGGCGGTTGCCGCACAGGTACCGGTCAGAAGTGATTTCTCCAAAGGCCAGCCTTCATGCACGCCATATAATACACCTGAACAAAATGCATCCCCGGCGCCAGCGGCACCCTTGATGTAACCCTTGGGAAGGGACAAGGAACCATGCCATACCTTTTCCCCGTCCTTGGACTGAGCATAGGAGCCCTCTGGGAAGTGGATCGCCACAAGTTCTCCGACCCCCAGTTCAAATAGTTTGCTTGCGGTTTCTTTAATTCCTTCGTTGAGCAGTTTCCCATCCTCCCTCACCGTAACCCCGGTCACCTTACTACCCTCGACTTCGTTCAGAATGCAGTAATCCACTTGCTTCAAAGCGGGTCCAATAATCCGGGCAAAGCGGTCACTGTCTTCACTTACCACATCGATGCTGGTTTTTAAACCAGCTGCCCGGGCTTTAGAGAGCAAAGCGGCTCCTTGGGTTCCATGTTCCGGATGGGCAGCATCGATGGCATCGAGCAACAAGAGATACCCGAGATGAAAAATTTTGGCCGAGCACTGGCTGAAATCGATATCGGATCCGTCCCAAGTGGAATTGGCCCCGCTGTATTGAAAGAATGTTCTCCTTCCTCCTTCCCGCTCGGTCATGACATCGGTGTAGGAGGTACTGGTTCCCGGGGAGATGGAAATCAACTTTGAATCGATCTTATTTTTTCGGCAATCCTCAAGGATATATTCGCCCAAAGTATCCTGACCGACCAGACCGGCTCCTTCCAATGGAAAAGAGGCACCCATCTTGGCTAAGTCCAGAAGTACATTGTAGGGAGAACCACCGGTTCCCTGAGACTGATCCAAAATATTGGCCAGTTGCTCATGCTTCGGATAGACATCAATGATTTTTACTTGATCAATGATCCAATTTCCTCCGGCAAGAATTCCGGATCGTTGACTAGGCTGGGATGATTCACTCATAAAAACTATAAAAATAATAGGAGAAGAAGAGATAGGAAGGGCTTTTTTCTATACTTGGCAAGGAAAACCAACTTGTTGATGTCCTTCGCTTGGATCCCAAATAGTACTTTAGGACGCGACCGGATGTGATTACCTCGAAAACCTAAATCCCAGGGGTTTGAGAATGGGCATTTTGGGGAAAGTCAAAGG
>DEYT01000059.1:2175-2879 GCA_002364975.1 Opitutia bacterium UBA3151
GAATCCGATTTCAGGATAAAGCTCACCCAGTACCATATTCTGATGATATCGAACTTCGAGCTTACCAATTCGACCACTTCCACCGTTGGTGTGAAAGATAGCCGGACTCTCCGGGCAGAAAGTCGTCTTGCTACCGGGCTCCAGGGTCAAACGAAGAATTGAAACCTTCTGGTCACCGAGAAATTCACCATATACGATCCACTTGGCATCGACTCCATCGTCTGCAAATTCTTCGGCAGTAATCGCTGGGCGGGCATTCTTCTGGACGAAATCCGGATCCTGATTCGCTTCAAAATCGAACTTTTCAACCAGATATTCCCAGTCTTCGTGCCGATCCTTCGGGTAGTCCTCTTCCCGGCATGCATAGAATGCATCCGCTGCCCCAATCCGTCCGTCCAGGGTTAGGTCCTCAGCCAGAAAGTGCTCATCCATGGTGACATGTACTTCATGCGTACAAAGGTCGGTCGGCGAGTGCAGCACCCCGTTTGGCATCACAAAGCCATGATCCAGTTGCATCATTACATGCGGTGACAAGTGACGAACCCCATTATACTCACCCTGACCGAAACTTTTCATGCAAGCAAGAAATTGATCCTTGTTAACGAAGGGATACAAGCCCATTGCGGTGGTATGATAATGCGAGGGACACACGCCGGGATTGTCAAAAGAGTTGATGTCATAGACTTCCCACTTTGCCCAGTGCA
>DEYT01000059.1:3275-5794 GCA_002364975.1 Opitutia bacterium UBA3151
AGCGATTTTGAAAAGGCGGTAATCTTCTCACCCATAACCGCTTCCGGATTCCCAAGGATTAAATCCTGCAAGGCAATAACCTGACCGTTGGGGGTGAGAACATGGGATTCACCTTCCCGAAAGGGGGCTTTACCGGTGCGGGTATCAATCACTCCCGTAACAATGGGCACGGTGCAACCCATCCAGATTTCATCGAGTCCGGTACCGCCCATATAATCCGGATAGTACGAGCCTTCATTCAGGCGCAGTCTTTTCCCGGGGCTACAAAAAGTTCTCCCGGCATACCGGTGTAATAGCTGTAACACTCCGTCGTTTTGATTCAGGCAGTCATCCAGAATGGAAACAGATTCTCCAACAGATCCATCGATTACATCTTGCTGGGGATATTCGTGAAGGTTTTCGGATAAAATGGAGGATGAAGTAGGCATGAGCAATGGATCTTAAATAGGTGAAAGAAGAGGGTTAGGTAGAGGGGAAGACAAATTAAATTATGTTTTGTTGTGATTTGCTATCTCAAAACGAGCAGGACTGGAATTTTTAACTTATTACCTTTTGGAGAGAGCACGGCAAGAATGATAGAAAGATCGACCATATAGCCCATAGGAGGAAGGACGGTTCCCCTTTTGTTCTATTTAATTTGGGTCGTGTGTGACGACCCAAAAAAATTTATTTTGGCGGACTCTGTTTTACTTTGATTTCTCGGCAATCTTGGTCTCGATTGCATCAATCACCACATCCAGTGCCTTGATCCGGGCAAAGCGTTTACAATTTCCTTCAATAATGGTCCAAGGAGCTTTCGGGGCATGGGTACGAAGAAACATTTCATTGACCGCGTCTTCATAAGGTTTCCATTTTTCCCGGTTTCTCCAGTCCTCCTCATTGAGCTTCCACTTCTTTCGAACATTTTGCTCTCGGGCCTCAAAGCGTCTTAATTGCTCATCCTGATCTATCTGTACCCAGAATTTGACCAGGGCGGTTCCAAAGTTCCTAAAATTCTCCTCCATCTCATTGATTTCCCGGTAAGCCTGTTTCCATTCGGTTTCACTGCAAAAGCCCTCCACGCGTTCCACCAGCACCCGACCGTACCAGGAGCGGTCAAAGATGGTGACATGTCCTGCCTTCGGAAACTCAGTCCAGAAACGCCAAAGATAATGATGAACTTTCTCCACATCATTGGGGGCAGAAATCGGGATCACTTCATAGCCACGCGGATCCATCCGCTCGGTAAGCCGGCGAATATTCCCTCCTTTGCCACCAGCATCCCAGCCCTCATACACGATCACCACTGGGATCCGTAAACGATACACTTCATGATGAAGATCCTGAATCTTTCGCTGCCGGACCCCGAGCATTTCCCGGTATACTTCCTTACTCAGGTTGTTACTAAGATCCGCCCTGGCCAAGGAAGGTGCGTTTCGAAAATAGGGACGGGAGGGGCGCTTGGAGGCAGTCAATGGAGGCTTTCCATCTTTTACTTCCTTTACCCTTTTTCCCAGTGCCGTGACCATTTTAGTAAGTACCTTGAGGGTGGCATCCTTGGTACTTTTAGAAGGTATCTTGATCCACGGGGATTGATCCTCGATATCGGTCTCCTTAAACATTTGCTCCACCGCGTCCTGATAGTCCTTGTATCGACCATGCCTTTGGAGTACCGCATCCGATACTCGCCAAGCCGTGGCGGGATTGGATTGCAGGGCAGCCAGGCGGATAGCCTGTTCCTTTTTAGAAATCTCGAGGAAAAATTTTAAGATAATGGTTCCTCCATCCCTCATCTGCCGCTCAAAATTCCTCACATCCGCGTAGGCCTTTTTTAGGTCGGCTTCACTGATTATACCATTGATCTTGGCATCCAACAGACTTCGGTACCAACTCCGGTCAAAGATCGCCATTCGTTCTGCGGATGGCGTACGCCTCCAAAACCGCCAAAGAAAGGGACGTAATTGTTCATCCCGATTGGGAGAAGCAATACAGGAAACCTTAAAGCCCCGTGGATCCAGCGGTTGAATCATCTGATTGATAATCGTTCCTTTACCGGCAGCACTTAGGCCCTCGACCACAACCAGCACTGGAATTCCCAGTTCCCGTGCCTTGCGTTGTAAATAAGCAAGCTCTTCCCCTTGTTCTTCAATCTTTCGAAGGATTGCCTTCTTTGCCTTAGTTGGCTCGTCGTAGGTTAAGGCATCCATTGGCTTTTTGTCTGAAAGTACTTATTTTTCCATCCATGTTTAATATTTAGACTACCTATTCCGATGACTTGAAGCATTCAGTTTTGCAAGCATGGAGTCCAAATTGGGTATAAAAAAAGCCCCGTCGATTTCTCGACGGGGCTTTTAAATCAAACTTGAAAACTAGAAAGTGAGCAGACTCTCGACATAAAACTCATCTGTGTCACTTGCGTCATCATCGGTATGGCTGTACTCAAGATTGAAGAAAAGATTGTCGGTTACGGTGAAGAGGAAAGCTAAAGTTAGACGGTTGGTTTCCACATCTTCCATATCCTCATAGGTGTAACGCAATGT
>DEYT01000157.1:0-7538 GCA_002364975.1 Opitutia bacterium UBA3151
TTCTGCGGGTGTAGAGTATCCAAATTCGGTGGAACAGACTCAAACATCATATTCATTCACCCCTGCAGAATTTCAAATTGGGAGCGTTGATGTAAATGGCTCTATTCTTTCAATTACGCTTTCTAGTCCAGGAACAGGCTATAAAGAGGCACCAAGAGTAGTCATTTCCGGAGGGGGAGGATTCGGTGCGGAAGCGGAAGCGGTTTTGGATGGAACGGGAGGAATAGCGAGTGTAACCATTGAAAACGGAGGTCGTGGGTATTTCAATATCGATGCCAATAATGTACCCAGTGCAAGCCTGGTACAAGCACCCGTGCTTTTTGGAAGTGAGTTAGATGCAAATCTATCCGTAAGGCTTGGAGGTTATTTGGGTGAGATTGGTAGGTGTTCCGCTTGTGTAAGCGGGGACCACGCACATAAGGACAATATATTTACTTCCAAATTCTATCATCATCTTGATGCCTGGGTTGAAATTTGGGACCGAAATCGAACCGAGGAGGAAATCGATGAAAATGGTGACCGAGCCCTTGCTACCGCAAAAATAAGAAATGGGGTTATTGAAAAAATTATAGTTGTTAAAAGTGGTCGCGGATATATTGATCCGATTGTGCGAGTACGGGGTACTCCTCCGCATCATAATTATCACACTTCCATGAAAGACCATTCAGATTATGGAGTTTGGGGTTCGGATAGAAACCGGATCCCATCAGATAAAGTAACCCGTCATTGGAGGTGTGTAAACCCAAGAGAGGATAAAGTGGGTAACTTAGTTGAATGCGGTCATATTTTTGAAGGACAATATCCACCCGAACAATGCCCGGGGGAAGTTGATGAAGATTTTCCATTGGGTGAAGCAAGCACAAACCAAGCAATCACAGATTGGTTATCTAGACATATACCCAGTGGAGATCATCCGCATCAGCATTGTAACAGTAGCCTTTACAATTATGACAACTCGAAGCATTTAACCGCAAATTTTAGAAGTCGAAGATGTGGAGGCACCAAGGCAAATTTTGTTCTGTTGAATGACCTATATCGTACACCCTATGAAAATTGGGAACCTTTTGACGCCAACTTATCAGCCCTTGTTGAGGGTGGAAGAATTCAGGAAATTGTAGTTTTGAGCGGTGGTTCAATGTATGCAGCATCCGAAGTTTTTGCTGAGGGTTCTGGAACTGGGGTAGATGCCATTCCCATCTATGATGAAAGGGGAGAAAATGTTCGTGTCATTTATGATGATTCCAGGCTTAAGAATTTAGAAAATGATTTTCAAGTAACCGTTCCTAGTTTTCTCAAGCTTAAGGAGGGAGAAGCAGGCCGGGTTGTTTTCGATTACAGTGTCTTTTTACCGGATGGTGCGGGGCAAGGCTTTCAGGAAAGACCTTGGTCATGGGATTGGCTTGGATCCAATAATCCAACCTATGGACCTCGGGAAAAAGTGCTTGCCCGAACCGTAAAATCGGAAGAAGTTTCTGAGATTTTCTTTTCTGAGGACGCAGTTAATTGGTCTTTTGGTGCTCCTCAACTTCTTGATAATCTTGGAGATCGGATCATGGATATCCGGGTAGACGATACAGGACTCTTTGATTCAAACCGGGTGATAGAAGATGTTTCGATAACTTTCAGTTCCAGTCATTTACCAGACATTGATAGAGATAACTTGGTGGATTTTGTACCCGCGTCCGCAAATGCGTCCGGCACCTTCCGGCTTACCGGCTTTCAATTGGATGAAAATGGAACATTTCAGCATGGAGACAGGAATCAAGCTCGCTCCCTTTATGTGGAGGAACCGGTCGTCAACATTATACCTCAATTATTAACTATGAATGCCGAAACACCCTCAAGTTTCTTCCGTCTGAATGGTCAGGTAGATTATGATACCGAGGGGGAGCGAACTTATTTTGATTTGTATGTGGATGATCAACTACCCTCTAAATTTTACTATGGATTTGGATCCAACGCGGATGGACTACCCGCAATGGGTGGTGAAATTATTGTCACCGAAGGATTGCCAGGCATGAGTTGGGGAAAAAATGAACCTCTGGAGAGAAACATGACCGCGTACACCGACCAGAATGGGTATTATTTTATACCTAATTTAGACCCAGGTTTGTATAATGTAGGAGTTTTTCTGGAAGACAGAAAATTTCAAGACAGCACCTTTCGTCCGGATTCCAACTTGACGCGGGTGTCGGAAGTTTTATATGTCCCGGGCTTTCCGGAGTTACTTTTAGAAACAGACAGTCGTGGAGCAGGGGTAAGCCGATTGATTTGGTCAAGTGATTCGAGGAAATTAAGCCGGCCGGACGCAGACAACCTCATCACTGCCGACCAAACTGAGAGTGAATACGAACAGAAGACGCTCGAAGGGATTGGTGGAGGATTTCGACAAGGGGAGGTTCCCGAGTTGATCATTATACCGTACCCGATGAATTCAAATGATATTCTTCCCAATATTACGGTGAATGTTTTAACGAATGGAACATTGAAGCTGGAAATTATTGATGATGAAAATACTACCGCATACGACCCCGACGACCGTTTTACCATTGGATACTCTTCCAATGTTCAGGGAGTCAACTTCCGTGAATTTTATCAATTTTCAGAAAGCAATAGAAGCAACTGGGGTGGATCCGGAGATTCCGAGCTTACAGGAACACCATGGATGGAAATTTTTCCTAATGATTCGAATGGTTTGGGGGTATTGGAGGTGCCACTCGAGACTAGCCAAACAGGTTCAAACCCCTTCGAATTTGAGCTTCGGGCCTATGAAGCAAACGGTACTCAATTGGACACAAGTGGGGCTCAATGGAATCTTGTTTTAACTTTTGATCCTCCTGAACAAAACCAAACTTTAGTAGCTGAACTCAGTCAAACGACAGGTTCTACCACTTCAATCAGCTTGACTTCCACCCTTAGGGGATCGGGTATTGTCGACTTTGAAGTTTTAAGCCCAGGGACTTTTTATCAAGGAGGTTCTCAATCCAAAATTGTCTTATCAGGTGAACCACGAGGTTTTGAGGGAACTCTACTTGTAAACGCAGATGGAAATGTAACCGGAGTACAGGTTTTGAACTCTGGATCTGGATACACAACGGAGGATACGGTGACGATAGAAGATGGGAATGGAAGTAGTGCCCGCCTTGCCCCAATTCTTGGAGGTAAGCTGTATCTGGATGCAAGTTTGACAACGCCAAGTGGGCAAGTTCTACAATCCAGAACTCAAGTTTTTGCCTCCACTCGCAATCAATTATCGGACGATGAAAAATGGCTCGATCTTTATTTTGATTCGATCCAAGACCGAAATAGCACATGGTGGGCTAGCGACCTAGATGATGATAATCTTACTAATCTTGAAGAAAAAGTGTACGGAACCCATCCTCTCAAAAATGATACTGATGGAGATCTGCTGACAGATGACTTGGAAATTTCTTATCAAACCAATCCACACCAAGTTGATACTGACGGAGATGGCCTTACGGACTACAATGAAACAGTAGGAGATCCCTATGCTATCAATGGGTCCGAAGGAACCGACCCCAGAAAATTTGATACCGATAGAGATGGGATGAGTGATGGGTTTGAAGATTATTTGAAAAATGAAGGAATTGATGTAACTCCAGTCTTAGCCAATACACAGGGAAAAACCCTAGGTGGTTACATTTTTAATTTAGATGAATATACAGGGAATTTATACATAAAGGTAAAAGTTATGAGTGCAAGTGATCCATCTGAGGTAGCGGAAGATTATGCAGTGCCTTGGATTCCAAAAAGTGATTCCTATCCCATACTTTACACTTTTGAAAACCTTCCCATGGAGAACAATGTTTCTGAACCTATTACCTATCAAGTTTCTGTTTTTCTGGATACATATCCTAATTTATCCCCAAATGGTAGTTACGACAAAGGAGAGCCGTCAGCTTTTTGGGAGGGTATACTTACATCGAACACATTCTCCGCAAATTTGTTCCTACAAGAGGAGCCACCCGATATTTATTTTAGTTCTTCTAGCCATCAACAAATTACTTTGCCAGATCCGAGCAGTGGAACATTTTCATTCCCTTTGTCCATTACTGCATGGGATCTTTTGGATGGTTATTGGGATCTAAATTCCTCTAGTCCAGAAATTAAAATAACCAATGAAACCATGGGGTCTTTCCTCACTTTGGATAAGCCTAACTTACTGGCGACCGTGGATAGGTCTATTCCATTGGGTACATATACCATTTCTTACCAGGCAACGGATTCCTCAGGCAGCCAATCTGAAGTTCTTTCTCAAACAATAATTATCGATGATACAGAAGGTCCAGAATTTACTTTACTTGGAGAAAACCCTTATCCATTTCCATATGGTTCTAATTGGACTGATCCAGGTTGGTTGGTTTCTGATAATCGCGATGAAAATAGTACCATTCAGATATCCGTTTCAGAATCTCCCGACACCAATAAAATCGGCAGCTACACCCTCTCTTATTTGGCAATGGATAGTGCTGGTAATGTCACGACCAATGAACGAGTTGTTCAAGTCGTTGATACGGTTGCCCCGACCATTGTAGTAAGTGATTCACTAATTCTGGTTTCAAAAGGACAGGAATTTAGCCTTCCTGATTATTCTGCAACAGACAACTTGGACGGCGATGTAACCTCTGGTATTACCATAAGCGGGGATGGAGATGTTGATGTGAATGAGGTTGGAGATTATCAAATTCAACTTTCGGTTACCGACAGCTCCGGTAACCAAGCTCAGTTATCCTTTATTATTCGAGTGGATCCTCCTGCCTATGCCATAAATGGAAATGCCATCGATGGATATCTGGTGGGTGCAAAAGTAATTTTCGATGCCGATGGCGACGGGCAACCTGATTTAGCTTCCACTTCATACACCCTGGAAAATGGTGAATTTTCTCTCAGCTTTTCCCAAGAAGAACTGAACCTTTTTGACCTCAATTCAAATGGAATTTTAGATTCCAATGAAGGTAAAATTATTGTTTCAGGTGGGGTGGATTCCTCCACAAATGAACCGTTTGTTGGAACTCTACTGGCCGATCCAAATGCTTCCGTTGTGACTCCACTTACTTCTTTGATTAGTGGCCTAATGGATTCCGGACTTGCAAAATCGGATGCTGAACAATTGCTTTCTAATAATTTTTCCTTACCCCAAGAGGTAGACCTGACCACTTTCGATCCCTATGAAAATGCAGCTATTGGAGTGAGTGAATCCAGTGATGTATTGATTGCCGGTGCCCGGATAGCAACCTTAATGAAACAGACCGAAACATTTGTCGGTTTGCTAAAGGGGGCAAGTTATAACTATGGCGAAGCAAGTACAGCATTGACCACGGTCCTTGCTACAAAGTTGATTGAGAACCAAAACAGCTTGGTAAATCCGCTTGACGACGGGATTGCAGAAATTGTTGCAGAGGTTGTTAATGATCAAGTAGCTACCAATCTTTTCACTTCAGAAGAGGTTGCCGAATTTGTACAAATCGTTCAAGTTAGTGATTCCCTTCACAAAACCTTGATCAATTCAGATAAAAGCCCAATAATAGTGGCGTCCGAAATTACCAAGCAACAACTTGCGGTAAAACAGAGCATATTAGATGAATTGGAAGGGATTGAAAACCTTCAATCTGTTTCCTCCACGATTTCGCTTCAAACCCTGCAGAATAGTGCAGAAACTTTCTTGGAAGTAAATCTTTTTGCTCCAACTGCGGAGAATTTTACCTTGGTACTTGATAATCTTAATCTTTCCTCAAATCAGGAAATGGTATCGTTAGGAGCCTCAGATCTGGATGGGGACGAAATAAGTTATTCCATTCTTTCTGGAAATGTCGACTCGGATGGAGATGGCATTGATTTCATTCAAATCAATCAAACTGGAAATTTGGTGCTTCAAGATGTCGGTGAAATTTCCAATCTCATTTCCCAGAGCTTATCCCTTTCCATTTCTTTGTCCGATTCAAGAGGAAAAACTAAAACCATCACTGGTGTTGTGATGGTGGACAATGCACTGGTAATGGAAAGTACGACTACTTCGGTAAATTCATGGATGAATTCGTCTTGGTTGGGCAGTTTCCACAAGACTGGAGGGCCTTGGATCTTTCATGAAAAACTTGGCTGGCAGTATCTTTATAAATTATCCACTGGAGGATACTGGTTTTGGGATAAAGATGATAGTTTTTGGTGGTGGTCTAGCCCAGAGACCTTTCCTTATGCATTCGATTATTCATCAAATAGTTGGATCTTTTTCGATCTCGATTCCAGCGAGATCAAGATTTATAATTTCAATGATGGAAAATGGAGAAACAAATAATGCGTAAATCCATTTTAACTTATATTTTTCTCCTTTTTGGATTATTTGGTACAGTTTCAGGTCAAAATTTAGAAATCGTTCTGGATTCCACCTTCACCAACTTGAAAATTGGACAAACTTTTGCAGTTACTGGAAGGATACAAAATTCAGGTGCGGATATTCCCAGTGGCCAGACCATTAAAGCAACGGTTGAATTTGTGGGTCCTGATGGTATTGCGGTTGCTACCCATGTACAGACTTGGAATGGATTTCCGGAAACCAATAACCCAGGAACACTTCGGAATGATAACACCAATAGCAGGGTGCTTTTTCAATTTCCTTGGTCGCAAGCGGGTAAAGCGGTATCAGGGTGGTCCATTCGGGCATTCGTTGAAGGAGCAGCATTAGAGACAGATTTGAGTGACAACTCTGCGATCCACGATGGATTTACCATGGACTTGCCAGATTTAATTGTAGCTTCGTCTTCCTTATCTACTGATAATGCAACGAATACTTATTTACCGAATTCCGTAATTACTGTATCTGGAATCGTCCGCAATATTGGACTAGCCAGAACTCAAGAAAATGTTTTATTCCCTTTGGTTGCCCAGCTTTACCGGGGAGCAACCGCAACCCCAGCCAACTTGGTTGAAACTGAAACTCTTATTATTCCATCACCTGATGCTGGAGGCTTCCCCTACATTGAAGAAAATGATGACTTATCCTTTACAATTAACAATATTCACTTACCTGCTGATGCTTCGCCTGGGGATGCCTTTACCTTAACCGTTACCGTTGATCCCTCCGATCTCGCATTTGGTGACATTATTCATGAAGTGAGTGAAAATGGTGAACAGCAAACCAGTATAAATTCTTTTGAAATTTCTAATGAAGCGGTCAATCGAGCACAGCTTACGGTTGATCCCGATAGTTTTGATGGGGATGTGGGTTCCTTTCGAGGCTTGGATCCCATTAGAATTTCTTTTTCTGTTAAAAACAACGGACAATCTGCAGTTCAATCTTCTGAAAACTTTGCGGTTCAAGTCGCACTATCCAAAAATTTGACTTTTGACGAATCGGATTTCGTTCTTCGAGAATTTGATTTGAGTGGGAATGCCCTTGGTTCAAATCTTTTGCCCAATGAATCTATAACCTTAGACTGGATTCAGCAACTTCCTGATAACTTTGAGGGTGATTTCTATTACCTTGTCGATATTCAGGGGACAAATCCCCAAACTTTTTTCCT
>DEYT01000157.1:7925-8414 GCA_002364975.1 Opitutia bacterium UBA3151
TTGGTGGAAGGTTTGGCAAATACAAATACTCCAGGTGGAGAAAGACCTTCATCTAGTAAGGATGGCCGAATCGTAGCTTATGAGAAAGAGATTAATGGTATCCAACACATTTACTACACCGACATTTTAGGCGGCGGAGAACCAGTCCTAGTAACAAAGCATTATATTTTCGATGGAGTGGTAGGAAATGGGAGTAGCTATAAACCTAAGGTAAGTGCAGATGGTAGCACGATCGTATTTCATTCCAGTGCCAGTAATTTAGTACCCGGAGATTTTAATAACCAAATGGATGTTTTTATGTTTAGGTTATCAAATTCAAAGATTGTTCGGGCTTACAATTCGAATCTAGATTCCGAATCTGATGGTCCCAGTTTCAATCCCTGTGTAAATGAAGACGGGAGTGTGATTGTTTTTGAGTCCGCAGCATCGAATTTACAATCATCAGGCCAAATGACTCAGGGTCACCAAATTTTTGCCTGGAAAACCCAA
>DEYT01000149.1 GCA_002364975.1 Opitutia bacterium UBA3151
CGAATGGTTGAAGTGGAAGATATAGTAATGTTATTGCTGGGATAATTCATACTAATTTCAGGAACTCCAATATTGGCAGCTGGATCAAGGTTAATTGGCTGCCTTTGCCTGTCTAGAATATTTGTAAGGGAAGCATCAAAAACACCAGCTTGGTTTCCGTTATAATCTCTAGCAATAAAGGAAACATGGTGTAAACCTTGGTCATAGCCAGTAAGGTTCAAAACTTTAGAAAAGACGGTGCTGTTTTGATCCAGAACTTTTCCAACTGAAACCCCATCCATAAAAAACTCAACTTCCGCGACACCGACTTCAGAAAAAGCTTCCACGGATAGGAGCAAATCAGAACCGACATTAGCAGACTCAGGGATGGGAACATTAAATGCAGCATTAACTCCACTACCCTTGAATCGAGTGACCGAAATAGTCTTTGATTGAGTGGATGAAACATTCCCGACTGCATCCTTTACCACAGCGGAAATCGAATAATCCTTATCAAGACTCGGAATCCATTCAAAGCTGTAAGGAGGGGATCCTTTCGATTCAATTGATTCTCCGTCAACTAAAAGGACTACCTCATCAATTTGCTCAATGGTTTGGAATACTTCAAAATCAAAGAAGATTGGGGCATGAGAAAATCCTCCGAGTAAAACCGACTCATTATACCTGGTATTCGTTGGCCCTATTTGAAAGACAGCGACCTGAGAAGTGGTGCCAACCGGATCAGCTAAGGGAAGCCGCTCATAGCTCTGGCCTCCAAAGCCGACAACGCGTCCATCAAGCCTTAATCTGGGAGACAAAACATAGCCGCTTCCCCCTCGAGGCGTTCCGTCAACATTCTCCCTGAGAGCAACAGTATTCGTTACAAAGTCATTTTGTTGAGTTGTTTGATTAAAATCAGTTTGCAGGCCAATTACAATTTCTGCAGGTGTGCCATTCCCAATTAGACGGTTAACAGGAACCACATTAAAAGTAGTGTTATTTTTATCGTATCCACTCCCTGCATTATTTATCAAAAATCCAGTTACTTTGCCATAATGCTGAGAACCAACCGACTGATTGACAACCGCAGTAACTTCAGCATTGGTTCCATTTCCGAGGACATCAACTCTCGGTAGACCTACAAAATTATCGCCAACCGGTTGCTGCAGATTAACTCCTAGAATGCTGCCGTTTGATGAGATGTTAAAGTCAAGAAGGTCGTCCGCAAGCGTTAAATCAGAAACGCTTTTCCCAAATTGAATAACAGCAGGCGTGGAGCCAGGCGCAATGGAAAGAGTATGGGCTTCCGATGCCACATAATTTCCTCCATTATCATGTGCAACTGCAATGATACTCTTCACCCCAGGTTGGGTAAAAGTAAGACCCGTGGAATAAACTTGAGAAGTTTGAGTCAGTCCGGGAGTTCTTGGGATAAGGTCCCCAAATTTTGCTCCATCAATGTAGAACTGAACACCCTCAATGGTACCGTCCGAATCATTCGCTCCCGCTGAAACTGATAACACAGATGTTGTGGTTAAAACATCAAATAGGGGTTGCTCAAAAGAAATAATCGGGATCGCACCTTGTAAAGGACTAACTGTATATTGAACGGGTGCACTGGAGCCAATTTCCTCAAAATTTTCATTAAAAACTACGGTGCGAACCACATGAGAACCAGGACTGCCGGCATTAAAAGTTCCAGTCCATCTTTGGGTTTCATAAGAACTGTTAACCTGACCCAATAAACCAGTGGGAATATCGTCTCGAAGTATAACTATATCGATATTATTTTGAGTGTAATTAAGATCTATAATGATAGGAATTTGAGAATTTGGAGCATACGAGTGAGTTATATTATTATTAGGATAAACTAAATTAACTGCTATATTGTCGGATAATATAGATGCTGTTTTACGATCGTGATGATAGACATCACGAACATTGTTAGTATCGTCCGCTGATTGATTGGTTCCAGTGAAAACCAATCCTCCTTCTCCGGAAGCATCTGAGCTAAAAAATATGTGACGACCATCTCCGCTCATGAAAGGAAATCGATTGCTTGGCATGGTTACCGAAGAGGTTGGTAAGTAATTGATGGGTAATCCAAATGAACTCTTACTTACTCTCTCATTGGAGCCTGAATTAGCAGAGTATAGGTAGATGTCATCAGTATCTTTATCCATTATTGGCAAATACAAGCTTCGTCCATTACTTGCATCCAAAATATTCGTGCCTGAGACAACTTCCGAAAATCCGTGAATTACAGGTGCTGGGGCAATCGTAGGCGTTGCCCTCGTAAAACCAGACCCACCGATTAGCATGTTTGATTCATACTTTATATTGGTTGAAGTTGGGTTGTTAGATTCTACCCGACCACCAAGAGCGGCAAAGATGAAGCTTGTTCCACCAACAGAAAAGCCAGAAATTTTTGGTCCCTGAAAACGATCGGTCGAGGAAGGATTGTTCCATAGATCATCCAACTTACTGATGATCTCCTCGCAAACCTCAGATAAGGTTTTTCCGAAAATTCCTATGGTATTAAAGGATGTGCTTGCTTGGGCAAAATTAAGGGATACGGTCTGTTGGTAATCAGTAAAAATGAGTGTAGTATTGAGTAGACTATTTGTAGATAGTAATTCCACATTAATAATTTGTTCAATGTAGATTCCTCCGGTTCCATTAAAGTCAACAAATACCCGCTCTGAATTTATTTTCGCATCGGGCTTACCATCTGCATTAGAATCACTACCGTCTCCATCAAGTGTGATCATTCCAGACTTTCCTTGATTAGTACTCGCAATGTTTTGGTAACCACTTCCGTTATCCACCATCTCAATCCTCTGAATTCTTCCACCTTGGTCATATCGGTTTGCAGTAGCAACAAAACCAGAACCACCACGAGGGCTGTCTACACTAATAAATGTTGTATCCAAATCATAACCACTACCTGCGTTGACCATGGTAATGGAAGCAATCCTTCCAAGTGAATCCACTTGGTAACTTGCGACCGCACCGGAACCGTTTCCAGATGTATCGTTGATAAAGAGGAATCCATTTTGGTATCCGCTCCCAGGGTTCAGAACCTCTATCTCGCCAATTCCACCAGATAAAATTGCCCTAGCGTCTGCTGCGTTTATGGGTGAGTTGTAAAATACTTCGCCGCTTTCTCTAGAAACATTTTGGTCGAGCAGGTTGGAGGACTTAGTGGAATAAACAATCATACTTCCGTCCCCACTTATCGATGGTTCTCGACTTTCCATATCTCCGCCTACTTTGTTGGGATTCTCACTGATCCTAACTGAATAAACACGTTGATTGGATACTGATGTTCCAATGATATCTGAAGTTGAAATCTTGTAAATTTCTCCTTCTGGATGGCTCAAGTGAGCGGTTATATCAGCGACTTCTGTAGGGCTTGGTTGGTTGGGATCAGGAATTACGCTAACAATTGGAGAGGTATAATTCTCACCATTATTTAAAATTCTTATAGAATCGGGCGAGATTTGTCCAAACACATCTATGCCATCGAGCTGAAATTCAAGGGAGGCACCGGACCCAGTACCGTTTAAATCCGCAACAATTAAAGAAGGATTACCTGTATATCCAACGCCGCCGTTATTAACAGTTACCAAAGAAATTGCTTTTTCACTTACAAGGTTAGTTGCTCTGGAACGATATGCAATCATAGATCCGTCACCGCTAATAGCGGGTTGATCCGATGCACCAAGCGCTGCTTGCTCATTAAATTTATTTAAATTAACTAAATAAGTTAGGTTTGTATCCAAGTAATGAAGAAAAACATCCGTAAAATCATTTTCATCTTTTGTATTTATACCAAATGAAACCGCGGGTATATCAGTTGCATCAGAACTGAAGACAATTGCATTTCCAGAGTAATCAATCGCTGGGGATTTACTAGGTGCATTACCAGCGGTGATCGCGTGTATCGAGTTGGATTCTATTTCTTGGGTTTTCCAGGCAAAAATTTG
>DEYT01000120.1 GCA_002364975.1 Opitutia bacterium UBA3151
GACAGTTCGGTCCTCTATCCGCTGTGGGCGTTGGAGATTTGAGGGGTTCATTCCTTAGTACGAGAGGACCGGGAATGACGTGCCTCTGGTGTTCCGGTTGTCGTGTCAACGGCACCGCCGGGTAGCTAAGCACGGACTAGATAAGCGCTGAAAGCATCTAAGCGCCAAGCTATTCCCAAGATAAGATCTCCTTTGGTCTTCGGACCATGAAGGAACCTGGAAGACTACCAGGTCGATAGGTCGGATGTGTAAGTGCAGCAATGCGTTAAGCTAACCGATACTAATGATCCGAAACATTTGTTTATCAAATATTGTCGTTTTTTCCGGACGACGCTTGTTCACCCAGACGTTAAACTACATTTTCCGTAATCGCGGACTGCCGCGGTGACAACTTATACCATCTGATTCTGTTTTGGCAGTTCAATGGATATTCTTCTGGTGATCATAGACGAGGGGAAACACACGTTTCCATCCCGAACACGCTCGTTAAGCCCTCGATCGCTGATGGTAGTGCAGCCACGCTGCTGTGTGAGAGTAAGTTGTTGCCAGTCTTGCGACCCGTGCCTTCCAAAAGAATGGCACGGGTCTTTTCTTTTTTTAAATTCTTCAAAAATAATAATATCCATGGGTAATCTCAAAAAAAAGCGTCGTTTGAAAATGAATAAGCATAAGCGTCGTAAACGTACAAGGTCTAATCGTCACAAGAAGAAAGATTGGTAATCTTTCTGTGGTCTAGGAGCTTTATAGTTAGCGTTTTCTATTTGTCTTAATGCTTTCTATCCTCAAAATATTAACAATGCTCCAAGAAAAAAATTCATTATCTTCGACAAGATACTCCAGAAAGGATGTACGAAGTTTCTTAGTTTTTTTTGAAGCTTATCTCGAAGATTCTTTACAAAATTTAGACGGTCCAACTGTTGATCTGGCTCGTCATGTCGTACTCTCTGGAGGAAAACGTATCCGACCCCTTCTATGTTTTCATTGCGGTGCCCAAAACCCGAATGTAACTAACGATCTCCTCAAGGCATCTACAATTCTTGAATTAGTACATGTGGCTACACTTGTTCATGATGATATGATTGATCAAGCCCTGCTCAGGCGTAATTCAAAAACTATTCATTCTTTTGCCGGAGATCACACCGCTGTACTTTTAGGCGATGCTTTATTCAGTTATGCATTAGAACTGGCTACCGATTTTCCAACAAATCGTATTTGCCGAATTGTTTCAAAAGCGACTCGATTGACCTGTTCAGGTGAAATTAGGCAAAATAGTTCCCGTGGTGATGCATCCCTGTCGCTTGAGGATTACTACAAATTTATACAAGATAAAACAGGGGAGCTATTCAAAGCATCTTGTCAACTGGGTGCTCTCCTTTCTGGACATTCTGAAAAGGATATTGATCTCGTTGGCGAATTCGGGATTTCGCTTGGTATTTGTTACCAGATTTATGATGACTTACTAGATACTTTTGGCCGGAAAGATAAATCTGAAAAATCACTTGGCTCTGATTTTGATTCCGGTAAATTAACTTTACCTCTCATTCTACTACTTCAAGATGTTGATGCTTCAAATCGAGATATTATTTCTGAATCAATAAATAAAAGTGTTTGTGTGGACACGAAACTTGTTATTTCCAAGCTTTTTGATTCTCATTTTGTTATCCCCAAGTGTTTAGATGAATTCAATAAACACTTTTCGAATATCAAATTGATTGCAAATAGCGTCTCTGATCCAGTTTTAAGTGATTATCTTACTGGTTTTCTTTCTTTTTTCAGTTCAAAAATCACCCTTTTGAATACACTCAAAACAAGTAATTTCCTTGCTTTGCATGAATGATTTCACTACCATTTTATTATGCAATCAATTGCAGAAGGTAGTAATTCATTAGCAAATCAAAGAAGTTCCGTTGACGAGGTAGACGATCTTGTAACTTACGCTTTAAATGGTGACTTTGTTGCTTTTGACAAAATTGTAGGGCTTTACAAAGAAAGACTTTACAGTGTGATCTATAACATGACCTTCAATCATGAAGATGCAGCAGATTTAACTCAAGACACATTCGTTAAAGCTTTTCGCTCTTTATCTAAGTTTAAGAGAAAATCTACATTCTTCACATGGTTGTATCGTATAGGCGTCAACATGACCCTGACGCATCTCAAAAAGAAACGGGCCAGAAAGTTTTTCAGTTTTGATCAAATTCTTAGTGGTGAAATATCCAATAAAGAAATTGCTAGCCTTTCTTCAAAAGAAACTTCTTCAGTAAAGAACACGCTTTTGAATGAATTACATGAAAAATTGAACGAAGCACTGTCTAAATTGTCAGATAAGCATAGGACCATTGTTGTTCTATTTGAAATTGATGGTCTTAGTCATAAGGAAATTGCCTCTATTATGAAATGCACGGAAGGAACTGTTCGCTCCCGATTACATTATGCTAAACTACAATTGCAATCTCTCTTAGGAGAATACATTCATAATTAATTCATCATGAATTCAAACGATCAAAAACCTACATTAGAGAATCTTTTTCAATCGAAGAGATACGATGTCCCTTCGGAAGAATTCTGGGATGATTTACAGGATCAAGTTAAAGGTCGTGCACTTGCTTCTTTAGCACGGCCCAGCTTTTTTAGTAAGTGTGTGAAATCATCAATTTTTATACTGCCAGTTATATTAGCTTTTGCATTTTTTTCTAAAATCGTTTCTTCTGACAATTCTGAAGTTGTTAATTCTTCCGAGATCGAATCCACAACTGAAGATCATATCGACTTTTCTTTTGAAAAAGAAAGTCTTGCGATTATTCAGAACCTTGAAGAATCTGAATTTGATCTCGAAATTCCTAATAATTCCCTAGTAATCTCTTCGGTCGTTGATAAGGATTCTTTCGTTGAGCACAGTTTGCAATTGGATATAGAAAGTGCATTTGAAGTCGAGTATTTGAGTAATATCAAGTACGACCAAGATGACTTGTTTGCCCGATATACATTTTAAGCGCCCTCTTCGTTCGCTTGTTGAGGTAGCACTTTTTTCATGCCTCTGTATTCTTTATGTTGGGCAAGTATTAAAAGCTGAAGATGTGAAGCTTGATTTACAGTCAAGGATTCAAACAATTTACAACAATCATCACACTTCGGTAGTAAGAGTAAAAGCAACAAGAGAAGTTTTGCTGGATAACAATAAAACAAGAAGGCTATTGAAGATGGGAAGTGGCTTTTTCGTTAGCAAAGATGGGCACATACTTACTACTGGTCTGCTTACTAATCCTGACAGAATTTGGGTTGAACATCAGAATGCATTCTATTTAGCAAAAAATATAGGTAAAGATTCTCTTTGTAATCTTTCGCTATTAAAAATCGTAAACAAACCAAAGAAATTTTCATTTGTTACACTAAGTGACACTACCGATAAAAAAAAGATTGGAAGCTTGATGGTTGCATTAACTTGTGCTCTTGAGTTTCAGGTAGGTCCCACACATGGCTTATTACAAAGCCAAGAATTTTCCTTTGGTAAGAAAATTTTCCCGACAAAAATGTTAAGGTGTAGCTTAGGTCTTGGACCTGGAGAAGTCGGTGCGCCTGTTTTTGATCTAAATGGTCGATTTGTTGGTATTTGCCATGCTGCATTGCCTGACCTGCGCTCCTCCTTTGTCCTTCCTGCCATTGCTTGTCAAAGAATTAGAGACGATCTAATCTTCTCTGGGAATGTCGAATTTGGTTGGTTTGGTATTACCACAAGCCGTAAATTAAATAACTTAAATGGTTTTGATGTTGTCATTCAAGCCTTACTGGAAAATTCACCAGCTGCTAAATCTAAATTAAATGTCGGCGATATCATTCGAAAGATTGATGGCGAAGAGATAAAGAAACAAGGCGATCTTGCAAATACAGCTTTTTTTGCCCGCCCAGATAATATAGTAGAATTCTTAGTTGTTAGGGGTGATAAGGAGTACAAGATTCCGGTTCAAGTAGAGAAACGCCCAACTTTTTCATCGCAAATGGAAAAAGAAGTTTTAATTGATGAGAATGCTACGAAAATCATTGATAACATAACCAGTTCAACTTCGAATCAATTGAATGACCCTCTTTCAGACCCTCAATAAATTAATAAATTTAAAAAGGTTATTAGTCTTTTATAATTGAAACCCGGTATGAACGAAAATTTTCGAATTGAAACGGACACAATGGGAGATGTAAAGGTACCCATTGCAAAGTATTGGGGTGCCCAAACTCAGAGGAGTAGGAATAATTTTAAGATTGGAGAAGAGGCAAGCATGCCTTCTGAGATAATATACGGCTTTGCTTTTCTCAAAAAAGCAGCTGCACATGCGAATTTTGAACTGGGAATTCTTTCTGAAGAAAAGAAAAATTTAATTTCTGAAGTTTGTGATGAAATTCTTTCTGGTAAACACGAGCAAGAGTTTCCCTTGGTTACTTGGCAGACAGGAAGTGGTACTCAGTCAAACATGAACGCCAACGAGGTAATTGCTAATCGGGGACATGTGCTTAGCGGTGGGAACTTGGAAGATTCCGAGAAAATCCTTCACCCCAATGATGATGTCAATAAGTCCCAAAGTTCAAACGATACCTTTCCTACTGGTATGCATATTGCAGCCTATAAAATGCTAATTGAGACTACGATTCCTAGTGTCGAGAATCTCAGGGATGCATTATTAAACAAGTCCAAAGATTTCATGGATGTTGTGAAAATAGGTAGAACCCATCTTATGGACGCAACTCCCCTCACATTGGGACAGGAGTTTTCTGGTTACATTTCACAGCTTGATCATGGTCTCAAAGCTTTGTCCAATACTCTTCCTCATCTTTCTGAACTTGCCTTAGGTGGAACCGCTGTCGGAACCGGAATTAACACTCCTCCAGGATATTCGAAACTTGTAGCATCAAAAATTGCGGAATTTACAAGTTTACCCTTCGTAAGTGCGTCCAACAAATTCGAGGCTTTGGCAGCCCATGACGCAATCGTTGAATCCCACGGAGCAATAAAGCAATTAGCAGTTTCTCTTAACAAGATTGCTAATGATATTCGTCTTTTGGCTTCAGGTCCGAGAAGCGGAATTGGAGAGATTATAATTCCCTCGAATGAACCTGGGTCTTCGATCATGCCTGGTAAAGTTAACCCGACACAGTGTGAAGCACTTACTATGGTTTGTGCACAAGTAATGGGCAATGATGTAGCTATTACCATTGGCGGATTACAGGGCCATTATGAACTAAATGTTTTCAAACCGGTAATGGCAGCAAACTTTCTACAGTCCGCAAGGTTGTTGGGTGATGCCTGTGTTTCCTTCAATTTGAATTGTGTGGTGGGGATTGAACCAAATCATGCTAATTTAAAAAAGAATCTTGATAATTCTTTGATGTTGGTTACTGCACTCAATTCCAAAATTGGCTACGAAAAAGCGGCAACAATTGCAAAGACTGCCCATAAAAACGGAAGTACTCTAAGAGAGGAGTCCATAAATTTGGGATTTCTTACTGGCGAACAATTTGATGAGTGGGTAAACCCGGATGAAATGTGCGGAAAGTAAGAGTTATCATTTCATAAATGCATAAAGTTCGATCTACCTTGGCAAAATAAGATTTAAAATTAGGAAGAAAAATCTTCTTTTTTAAAGATAATATTTACCAAGGATTTTATCTGGATTTTAAAAAACTGTAATTATTATTTAATATTAACAGCTTGCCTTTGATTGGCATTTTTTAAAAACAAAATTTGTGCAGTCTAATAAAAGTTTAGCTTTGCTTCTTGTATTCCCTGCCTTTCTTTTTGGAAGCAAGCCAGACATTAGATCTTTTTTGAAGGTAAATGGATTTGAATCGACCTTTTTTTCGGATAAGAGTGGTCATCCTTTCCTTCGCATCCAGTACCAAGATGCAATTTCAGAGCGACCAAAGATCGGTTTTTTAAAATTTGGGATTTCATTCTTAAAGGCGAGAAATTTAAGAGTATTTCTGGACTTGAGACAGACGAGCCATCAATTTTTGTTGGCAAAATGGGATCAACTTGCATCCAAGATGTCTGTTCGCTACGCCATGATCCAACCTTTTCCTTCTGCATTACTGATCAGTTCGGAGAAATGATGGAGTTGAATGCTACCCAAGCAAAGTTTACTGCTTCAGGAGAACTTCGATTATGGGGCGATGTAGCCTTAGTGCAAAATGGATTACAAAAAGGGTTCTTCAAAAATTTCCATTTCGCATGAACAAAAAACAAATTCTCTCAATTTGTATTTTGATAGAAGAAAGGAAGAACCGCTTAGATTTAATTTCCCCACTAATGAATCCTCTAACCTCAAAAAAAGTAACCCTTAAAAGTGTTCGTATTAAATCAATTCTCGTTCGAAAGTTGTTTGAGTCTTGGAGAATAAAGTTTTAGGTTTCTTCGCTTAAAAAGCGAAGAGCCGAAATATAACCCTGTTGGCTCATTCCTGCGACCACGGCAGCGGAGATGGCTGAAATAAGAGATTTGTGCCGAAAATCCTCCCTTGCATGGATGTTAGAGAGGTGAACCTCAACGGTCTTGAGCCCGGAAGCAACGACTGCATCTCGTAAGGCGACACTTGTATGGGTTAGTCCACCTGGGTTCAAAATGAGACCAGAAAACCCGGAATCTGCCCATTGGTGAATCTTGTCGATGAGGGCACCTTCGTGGTTGGACTGGAATGCCTCCACTTTACAATCGCAGGTTTCAGCCTTGCTCTCTACTTGCTTTACAATTTCTTCAAGAGTGACCGAACCGTAAACTTCGGGTTCACGTTTACCAAGTCGGTCGAGGTTAGGACCATTAAGTAGACCAATCTTTTTCATAACCTTATCTTAGATTGATTGGCGAAGACGGCAATGCTCGATTTAGAGGGGACAGTTGGTATCCACAAACTCGTATGGCAGATTGAATTTCTCGGCAGCTTCCTTGGCTAGAGCTTCCACTCCAAAGGTTTCAGTAGCGTAATGACCGCAAAGATAAAGATTCAGGCCTTTCTCTTGAGCGTAATTAAAATGTTGTTGCTTCAACTCTCCCGTAATTAAGGTGTCTGCACCAACATTCAGAATTTGATCAACTGCACTCTGTCCAGAACCTGAAAGAATACCAATTTTGGTTGGATATTTGGATCCGAATTCAATGCATTCAATGCCGGATGGAAATTCTTGTTGGAGTCGGGTCTTCAAGTCTTCTCTGGAAAAATTACAATCGGTAAGAAGACCAATTTTGTTTCCTTCGAAATCAAGAAAACCATCACATTCTACGAGATTCAATCGTTTAGCTAAGATAGCGTTATTCCCAATTTCAGAGTGACAATCAAGTGGAAGATGAGCGGAGTAAATGGCAAGGTTATGATCCATGCAATGTTTGATCTTTTTATAACATACTCCAGTCAGCGGGGTAGGAGGCGACCAAAAAAGTCCATGGTGAACGATTAAGAAATCGATCTCTTTTTCGGAAGCTATTTGGAAAGGAAAGAGACCAGCATCAACTGCTGCACCAATTCTAGTAACTTTACCATTGTTTTCCACCTGTAATCCATTCCAAGCACCAGGGAAGTCTTTGATTTTGTTTAGATCAATACGATCATTGCAAAATTTTATTACACTATCTAAATTTACCATGTTCTTTATCATTCAGAAAAAGATTTTCTTGGCAATGAATCAAGCATACTTGAATCATGTTCGTTTGATATTGCCTTATTTGAGAATTTATGAATTATTGGACGATTAACTTGTAGCAGGGTGGAGCAGTCTGGTAGCTCGT
>DEYT01000155.1:0-3464 GCA_002364975.1 Opitutia bacterium UBA3151
CCGCCAGTATGAACGCTTTTACTCTTGGAATTATGCCGATAAGTATGATGAAGTCATGGCAACCTATCACCAGCAAATCTATGCAATTGATGTGGCAGTCGGTATGATTCGAAAAGCCCTTCAAGAAAGTGGCACAGATCAAAATACCGTTATCATCTACACATCTGACAATGGTTTCTTTTGCGGGGCTCATGGCTATGGCTCAAAAGTCTTACCTTATGAGGACTCCAGTCGTGTACCATTGGTTATTTACGACCCAAGGCACCGAAACTCTGGGAAGAAATTTAGAACTTCAGCTCTAACCGGAAATGTTGACTTTGCTCCGACTATTCTCCGCTTAGCCAGCTTGTCTGTTCCTGAAAGTATGGACGGTAAAGACCTAATGAAAGTCTATGAAAACCCTGAGGTTTCAAATCATTCCTACCTTCCTTTAATCAATGTCTGGGGTAAAGCACCGACGCATTCACTTGGTATTGTGACGGAAAAAATGAAGTATCTTTATTGGGGGTATGCGGGGGAGGGGTTTGCAGTAGCTGAAGAATTATACGACTTAAAGAAAGACCCAATGGAGCTTTCCAATCAAATTGGGAATCGTACCTATAAGCAGAGTTTGAAACTTTTACGCAAGCTGTATGATCAGCAACTCGCTCACTGGAAAAAGGAGTCGGTTTCTTACAATGATTACCAAAGATTCAGCTTACTTTTTGATCGTAACTTGCCTTGGGTAAGCGAAAAAGCCGGAAAGTGGAAGTAAGTTAAAATTCCGATTTCTCGTATTTAACCATTCTAAAATGAAAAAAATTACACACTATTTAATCTTGATCGGGGGAATGCTGACAGGACTGGAAGCCAAAGCACCAAATATTTTGTTCATCATCAGTGATGATCAAGCTCCCGACACCATAGCTGCCCTGGGTAATACTGAGATCCATACCCCGAACCTTGATCGGTTGGTGAAAGGGGGCACAAGTTTTACTCATTGCTTTAATCAAGGTTCCTGGTCCGGAGCGGTCTGTGTTGCCAGTCGTACCATGCTGATTACCGGGCAGTCTGTTTATCGGGCACCCAAGAACAAGGCTTATCTGGATCAATGGGCCCATGCCAAAGGAGTACTTGCTGTAGATGAACAAGAACCAGTTAAGCTCTGGTCTGAAGTTTTCCGGGAAGCGGGCTACCGAACCTTTCTTACCGGGAAATGGCATAACAATACCCATGCGGTTGAACGCGGTTTTTCTCATGTTAAGGCCCTGGGTGCCGGCATGTATGAAACCCACGAGGGAACCAAGCCAAAATTAAGTGAAAACCCCGGATATTTACGCCCATCACCGACCCGTAAAAAGTGGAATGCATGGGACCCAAAATTTCACGGTATCTGGAAGCCCTCGATTCGGGACCTCCAGGCAAATGGTAAAATGGGAGATTTTTATACCGTGGAGCAACACAGTTCCGAACTCTTCGCTGATCAGGCAGTTGAATTTCTGAGCAATTCAAAAAAATCAAATACTCCATTCTTTATGTTTGTTTCCTTTAACGCTCCACATGATCCACGCCAGTCACCCAGATCATTTATTGATCGCTATCCGGTAGCCCAAAGCAAAATACCCCAAAACTATCTTCCTGAACACCCCTTTGATAATGGAGCCATTAGCATTCGAGATGAACAACTCGCTCCTTTCCCCAGAACCAAAAAAGCCATTCGCACCCACCGGGCTGAGTACTATGCCATCATATCTCACATGGACGAGCAGATCGGACGGGTTCTGGACGCTCTCGAGAAGAGCGGCAATGCAGACAACACTTATGTTGTTTTCACATCGGATCATGGTTTGGCGGTGGGAAGTCATGGGTTGATGGGGAAGCAAAACCCATACGACCATAGCATTCGTATGCCTTTTTTAATAAGCGGTCCAGGCATTCCGAAAAATAAAACCGTCCGGGATATGATCTATATGCAGAGTGTCTATCCAACAACCTGTGAACTCGCAGGATTATCCATTCCCCAAAGTGTTGATTTCCCAAGTTTAAAAAACCTTGCTTTAGGTAAGGGGGGAAAGGGGGAAGAGTTCGTTTATGGATGTTATCAAGACATGCAAAGACTGGTACGGAGCCAGACTCACAAACTGATTTTTTATCCAAAATTGAAACGATACCAACTTTTTGATCTGGTCAAAGATCCGCATGAAATTTCAGACCAATTTAAAAACCCTTCCTACAAGAAAATCAAGACCGAGCTCATGCAGGCATTAACTCAAAAAAGGAAGGAACTGGGTGATGGATTACTTTCTGTCCCATAATTTTTGACGAGAGATGCGAAAACGATTCGCTATTTTCTATTCATCCTTTTGGATCACCATTACTTCCTTTGGGCTACCAGAGCCCAATGTAATTCTCATCATGACCGATGATCAAGGGTATGGAGATCTTGGTTGTCACGGAAACCCCATCCTTAAAACTCCCAACCTCGACCGCTTGTACGCCGAATCGATCCGTTTCACCGATTTTCATGTCAACCCCTTTTGCACGCCGACGAGGGCTGCTCTGATGACCGGAAATTATCCGGGTGTCACCGGTGCTTATCGAACCAGTGCGGGCCGTACCATGATGCACGCTTCTGAGAAGACTCTTGGGCACCTGTTTTCCGAAAATGGGTATGCGACCGGCATGGTGGGTAAATGGCATTTGGGGGACAACGCACCCCACCGGCCCCAAGACCGGGGGTTTCAGGATGTGGTGTGGCACCGTTGCGGTGGGGTAGGGCAGGCATCCGATCATTGGGGGAATGATTATTTTGATGATACCTACGAACGAGTACGCCCCGGTAGCCGGAAGGGAGCGTTCGAAAAGTTTGAGGGTTATTGCACCGATGTCTGGTTTCGGGAGGGCATGCGTTTCATTACTGAAAATAAGGATAAGCCTTTCTTTTTGTACTTGGCCACCAATACTCCTCACGCTCCTTTCCGGGTCGGTCCGGAATGGGCTGAACCCTATCAGAAAGAGAAGGTGAACAACCCCAATTTCTTCGGAATGATCGCAAACTTTGATCATAACTTGGGGCTGCTTCGCCATCGACTGGAGGAGCTTGGAATCTCGAACAACACCATCTTCCTTTTTTTGAGCGACAATGGTACTGCCGCGGGTTGCAAGTTCGAAGGCCTGGATTCCGAGCCGATCTTTGGCTTCAATGCGGGAATGAGGGGGAAGAAATCATCCATTTTCGAAGGGGGGCATAGAGTTCCTCTTTTTGTCCATTGGCCTAAGGGAAACTTACTCGGTGGTAGAGATATCGGTAGCTTGACTGCTCATATTGATCTTTTACCAACACTGGCGGAATTGTGTGGGTTGCCCGCACCGAACGAAACCTATGAGGTCGATGGAAAATCTCTGGTTCCTCTTCTTGGTGGAGATAACCGGAAATGGGAGCGAAGCCATCATTTCATTCAATATCACGGTGGACGCGGAAACAC
>DEYT01000155.1:3839-30802 GCA_002364975.1 Opitutia bacterium UBA3151
TCAGAAACCCAAATGCTCCGGAACTTTACGATATCGAAGCGGATCCTGCCCAGCGGGAAAACTTGGCATCACGCTTTCCTGGAATCGTCCAAAAGCTTGAAAGTGCGTATGAGCCTTTTTGGCAGCGTGTGTCCAAAGGCCTCAGACCGGTGCCGATTACGATAGGAGACCCTACAGAAAACCCAGCAGTGCTATGCTCGCAGGACTGGCGGCCTGATACAGGTAACCCACCATGGAACTTCCGTTCCATAAGAGGCATTCCCAAGGTGACTCATCCTTGGTTGGTCAATATATTGCAAGATGGCGAATATCGATTTACTCTTCGTCAATTCCCTACAGAAGCCAATAAAACAATCGTTGGAGTTCGGGCGAAAATTAATATTGCCGGGATCGAGAAAACGGTTCCCATTCCAGAGGGCTCTAAGGCTGTCACCTTCAACCTAAAACTACCTGCTGGAATCACTCAACTCTGGACCTATATTTTCGATCAAAAAGAAAAAGTGGGTGGTGCCTATTTTACCGAAGTTTTTAAGATCTGATCCGGATACGCATGAAGTTTCCTTTTTTTCTCTTTTCCCCTCTTTTTTTTGTTTTTGGTTCTTTTGCCAAAGTTACCGAACCCCTTCCCGGTCAAGAGACAAGTTTCCATGGATTCTCGATGTTCAGCGATCCAAAGAAAGGAACTAAAATTGTGGTTCCCCGAAAAATTGCTCCGGGTAAGCCCTGGGTCTGGCGGGCAAGGTTTTGGGGGCATGAACCCCAGTTTGACCTAGCTATGCTGGAGCTCGGCTACCATGTGGTTTTCTGTAATGTGGGAAATCTTTTTGGAAACCATGAGGCCATTGAAAGGGGAAATAAATTCTATGATTATTTGGTCATACAACATGAATTCAGCAAGAAAGCCATCCTCGAAGGCATGAGCCGTGGCGGGCTATTCATTTACAACTGGGCCGCGGCTAATCCTGGTAAGGTAGCTGCCATCTACGGAGACGCTCCCGTTCTAGACTTCAAAAGCTGTCCAGGAGGGAAAGGAAATGGGCAAGGGAGTGCCAGTGCCTGCAAAACCTGCTTGATCGCATATGGACTGACCGAAGAAACAGCCCAAGATTTTTCCGGTAAACCAATTGACAACCTCCAAGCTTTGGCGAAAGCGGGAATTTCTATTATTCATGTGGTAGGCGCAGCCGACATCGTCGTCCCGGTAGCAGAGAATACGACTATTGCTGAAAAGAGGTACCAAAAATTAGGGGGTGTTTTTGAGGTAATTCAAAAAGAAGGGGTGGGGCATCATCCTCATTCCTTAAAAGATTCGGCACCGATTGTTTCCTTCATCCTGCGAAACCAAAAATAAGGCAAAAACAGTACTTACCCCTTTTAGCTTACCATTCATTCGTTACGAAATAAAAGCTACCAATTCAAACTACCATTCAAATGATAAAACACCTCCTCATCCTTTCCTCTCTTGTATCCTTTTTGTATGGAAACAACCCGGCTCACCCCAATATAATCTTTGTTCTAGCCGATGACCTAGGCATTGGTGATGTATCCCCAACCAACCCGAAATCTAAAATCAAGACCCCCCATCTGCAGACGATGGCGGATGAGGGGATTACATTTATGGATGCCCACTCTTCGAGTGCCGTATGCACTCCAACACGGTACGGGGTTCTAACCGGGCGTTACAATTGGCGATCCCGCCTAGCCAGGGGGGTTCTGAGCGGAACCAGTAATCATTTAATTCCTTCTGAGCGTGCCACCGTCGGGCATTTGCTCCAAAAAGCTGGTTATCACACTCAAATGATTGGGAAGTGGCATCTTGGGTGGGATTGGGCCAAAGCGGACCCGAGTCAAAAGAAATGGAAGGACATTGATTTCACCAAGCCGGTGAAAAACGGTCCTGATATCAATGGTTTTTCCAATTATTATGGACACTGTGGATCCTTAGATATGCCTCCCTATGTATGGGTAGATACTGGGGAAATCACCGCCCAACCCAATCGGGAAGAAGGGGTTGATAGAACCGAAGATCCCTATGGCTGGTATCGGGAAGGTCCGATTGGACCCGATTTTAGAATTGATGAGGTACTTCCCCATTTATTCGAAAAAAGCGTGGCCTATGTGAAAGAGCGTGCTAAAAAGAAAAAACCATTTTTTCTCTACCTGCCACTACCTGCTCCGCACACACCTATCGTCCCGGTACCCCCGTACAAGGATGCCAGCAAGATGAATCCCTACGCTGATTTTATGATGCAGGTCGATGGGCATATGGGTGCACTATTTGCTGCCATCAAGGAAGCCGGGATCGACGAAAATACTCTGGTCTTTTTTACCAGCGATAATGGTTGCTCCAACCAGGCTAACTTTGAAAAGCTGGCAGAATTTGGACATGATCCCAGTGCCGGATACCGCGGACATAAGGCAGATATTTACGAGGGTGGACATCGGGTTCCGATGATCGTCCGCTGGCCGAAGGGGATCAAGGCTGGGCAAAAGACCAATGCCCTCGCATGCTTAACCGACCTGTATGATACTATAAGAGATATCACCGGGCAGAAGAAAATGGATCAGGCAGGCGAGGATTCCTTCAGTCTGGTCCCCGCTTTTAAGGGAAAATCAAAAACGACCCGCTCAACCCTAATCAGTCATTCTATTAGCGGTCACTTCTCAATTAGGCAGGGAGATTGGAAACTTTGCCTTTCCGCAGGAAGCGGTGGATGGAGTGCTCCAAAGGAAAATGAGGCAAAAAAGCAAGGCTTAGCCTTCATTCAATTGTTTAATCTCAAGCAGGACAAAGCGGAGAGAAAAAACCTGCAGGCAAAGAACAAAGCGAAGGTACAAGAGCTGATTGAGGTAATCGAAAAGGAAGTCAGAAATGGAAGAAGTTCTTCGGGGAAAAAAGTACCGAATGACCGAGAGGTGTCCTTCCTTCCCAAAGGGTTCACTATTCCAAAATCCAACTAATTCAATTAACAGATGGTCATGAAATTTCACTTAATTACCTTCATTACCTTTACATCTACTGCCTCGCTATTATCTGAGATTTGGCAAATTAAAAACCAGGCGGAATGGGAAAAAAATATTCAATCGAGTAAAGGGATTATCATCCAAGACAATGTAGTCTCGCCCAGGGAAAAAGCTGGTCACTTCAAAACAAAGCTAAAGAAGTTCAAAAGTAAAAAGTTCCTTCAATCTCTCATCATTAACCAGTCCCCCCTTTGGCAAAACTGGGAAGAAGTCCCAAGGGTTGGCCCATCCAATCTTAAGGATGCACCCGTCTTCTTGGTCAAGGGACCGCAGGATTATTGGATTTTTGGTCGTTATGGAGTCCCCAAGCCCCAAAAGGGTCAGAAACCCAAGACTTTTCATTCTGAAGATGCCAAGCTTCCAGGCTTTGATATACCTCTTAAAACAACCAAGCATGAAAACCAGTTTGATGCCCCAGGTGGGCTGGAACCAGGGCTTGGTGGTTACCATGCCTGGCAAAGTCGAGATATGAACAACTGGGTTCATCACGGGTGTGTGACGCCGGGTTTTGCCCGATGGGTTACCACCGCCGAACAAGTGGGAGGAACCACATTTATTTATTATGATTTCCCCAATGACCAAGATCCTCATCTTTTCCTTGACGAAGACCTCACCGATGGGAAACCGGGAAAGAATATGGGGATTGCATTGCATGACCCGTCCCATGGATCCGATTGTGCTGTGATTCGTGATCTCAAGGGGAGCTTCCATATCATTTTCGAGGACTGGAGTCCGATCAACGCCCGCACTCATTCTTGGGACTCCCCTTTGGCTGGGCACGCGGTCAGTCCCAATGGAATCAGTAATTTTGAAATTGTCGAACCGGCGGTCGATCATCGAACCAAACCAACGGGTGAAACAGCTGAGTATCTTCATCCTCATTGGGTAAAGGAAGATCCCAAAAGATTTAAGACCAGCATTGCAAAATATCAAGTTCACGAACCTGAACAAAATGCTTACGGAGATTGGGCAGCCCTATCCATTGGCGGACAATACTATCTCTTTTGCGATTTCCATCCAGCTCACAAACCTATTCGGATTGGTTGGTTTACCTCCTCGAGCCTGGATCAACCTTTTGAATTTTGTGGAGAGGTCGGACAAGGTCATCCGGATCCTGATATTGGATTTGCCGAAGGTAAATTCTACCTGATCACTCAGACGGCAAATGATTACATAAGTTCGGGACCATGGGTGGAAAAAGTGGAGGCTCGAGTCGGAGTGGATACCACCAATAACCGTGAGATAGACCAATGGACCAAATGGTCAGAGATGAAAGAAAGTTATGACTACATCAAAGGCTTTTCGAAACAAATTAAGAAGACCCCGGCCAAGCTCAACTTAGCTGATCTTCCTGCTGGATTTGGCTTTCAAATCGAAGTCAAGCTAAATGACAGTACATCCAATGCATCCAAACCTCTAATAGAAAGCCTGAATCTCTCTTTTAACGACTAAATGTTCATCAAATTTTATCATCAACAAAACTTATGAAACTCCATGACCTTTTCCTTTCCTGTCTACTATCATTGTTAGGGCCCGGATTCCTCTCTGCAAAAGAGACTTTTTTTAATGGGAAAGACCTGTCTGGATGGAGTGCGGAGGATATGTCGTACTGGTCGGTGCAGAATGGTGGCATTGTCGGAACTAAGGGGGACCAAAAAATTCCCTCAAATCAGTTTCTTTGGTACGACAAAAAAGTGAAAGACTTTAAATTGACCCTCCAAGTAAAACAGATTCCTTTTGCAGCCAACGCCGGTATTCAATTTCGTTCCACTCGCGAGCCAAATGGCCAAGCTGTCGGATACCAAGCGGATATTGGTAAAGGTTGGTGGGGTTCCCTCTACCATGAGCACGGCAGGAAAATCTTGGCCAAGAACTTGGATACAGAGGGTACAAACCTAAAACATGAAAAATGGAATACCTATGAAATTCTCGCAGTTGGTCATCGGATTTGGCTGGCGATCAACGGAAAGATCACTGTGGCTCTCCGTGACCCCATCGGAGAGCTCGAGGGTCAGATCTCCCTGCAGGTTCATGGAGGCATGCCCCAAAAAGTCATCTACAAGGATCTTGTCTTGGAAAGAAATCCCGAAGTCAAAATGCTTGGAATGAATCAGAGCGAGTTGAATAAACTGCTAGAGCTTGCTCCCAAAGGCTTTATTAAACCAAGAGGAAAGTAAAATTATCTTTGTTTAAAAGATCTTTACCAAAGAATATACCTCCATGAAAAGAAAAGTTTGATTTCCCCATTGACTTCGCGGTCCACTGGATTCGATTCAAAGCAAACAAATCATTACTTGTGAGCGCCCAACTAATTTATAAATGAAAAATAAAATTACCCTCTTTTTATTAACCGCCTTCGCACTCTCTTTGACAGGAAAGCAGAATGTTGTATTTATTTTAGCTGACGACATGAGTCGGGATACCTGGGGAGCCTATGGCGGGAAAGACTGCAAGACCCCGAATATTGACCGTTTAGCCAAAGATGGAACCCGGTTTGATCGGGCCTATTGCTCGGTAGCCATGTGTGCTCCTTTTAGGCAGGAACTCTACAGTGGTCGATCCCCTTGGCGTACCGGCACCTTACCCAACCATTCTAAATCCGTACCCGGGACCAAGAGTATCGTTCATTATCTTAAGCCCCTTGGATATCGGGTAGCACTCTTGGGCAAATCTCATGTCGGCCCCCATGTATGTTATCCTTTTGAGCATCTCGGAGATGTAAGTAAAAAAGTGGATGCCAATCCAGAAATATTAAGCCGGGCTCAAAGCTTTTTCAATGATTGTCAAAACAAAGAAGAGCCTTTTTGTCTATTTATAGGTTCTCATGATTCCCACGCTCCTTTTACTACCGGAGATCATTCTGTTTACGATCCTAATAAACTAAAAGTCCCGGCTTATTGGGTGGATACCCCAGAGTTGCGCCAAGACATGGTCGGGTACTATGCAGAAATTACAAATTTTGATGCCTTAGTTGGGATGATGAGAAAAGAAATAGAAAAAAGAAAGCTTTGGAAAAACACGATTTTCATGGTCTGTAGTGAGCAAGGAACTCAGCTACCTTTTGCCAAATGGACTTGTTACAATAGCGGTCTTCATACCGGGCTAGTGATGCATTGGCCGGGTCTGTCCAAACCGGGCTCCATGGTTGAAGAGCTGATTACAACCGCGGACATTACCCCGACTTTAGCCGATGGATTAGGAGTCGAGCTCAGTAAGGGTGATTGCGATGGAAAGAGCTTCATTCCCTTACTTAAGGGAGAGGGGAAGCCAATTCATTCCTATGTCTATGGGGCCTTTACCAATTGTCGAATTATTGATAACCGTGATCGTATTTATCCTATTCGATCCATCCGGGATAAGAGATATTCCCTGATCTACAACCCCCATTATAATTTGCTCACCTCCAACATAACTTTAAGCCAAGCTCTTCGGATGCTGGAAGATCCAAGCTTTCAACCAAAGAGTCTCAACCCAACTGGATCTTGGGTGGCAAAAAATGCCAAAGATGAACAGGACAAACAACTGGTTCATAAATTGCATCATCGGCCTGAATACGAATTGTACGACCTTCAACAAGATCCTTATGAAATGGTTAATTTAATGGGTGATGAAAACCAGAAAGTATTTCACCGCCTCCAAAAAGCACTTATGCAAAAATTGAGAAACCTTGGTGATTCAGACCCAATTACTACCGAAAATAGGTTTATTGGGAAGAGGAATTAAACCTTTTTGCAAACCGATAAAAAGGGATCAACTACTTGGAATATACCAAAGTTCTAATTGACTTTGGAGGAAGTGGACTGTTTGCTTTGACTGCTTCACAATTTAATTGCCGGTCGGTCTGAAAAGCACTTTTGACCTTGCCGTTGTCCGGAAGATTCAGGTTAAGTCCAATTACTTGATTGGAAGGATTGATCGCAATTACAACTCCTTCTTTTCCGTTCCGTTTACGATAAGCGGATACCAGCAGAGGATCTGGAGAACCAATGGCAATTCTTTGAGTGCCAGGGGTGAGAAAATTGGCAAATTGTTTAAGGACAAAAAACTTTTTGGTTCTTTCAATCAATTTCTGTCTGCCATACGCTCCAGGTTGTTCATCCACCAAAACCAGTCCTTCATCGCGATGCTTTTCCCTCACTTTTGGATTGGTTTCACGATCTGGGGCTAGAGAATAAATCAAACCCCACCACATAAACACATTTGCTCCTGCATCCACTAATGTCATGTGGGCGTATTGAGCAGCTAGGATGGCTTTGTCAAATTCATTGGCTTGAGGAGTCCAACCATAGGTGTGCCAGAGGTCATTGTTCCATTGAGCTCCGGTTGTCTCGGTCATCCAAAATCCCTTGTTGGGAAATTCCTTCCTTCTGATTTTGCCAATTTCACGGCTATTCTCGCGAAGCACGGAAATGCCTCCATCCATTCCATCCTGGAAGCTGTCATACATGTGATAAGCTACGAGATCCACTGCTTTACTTTGAATAGTTGGAAGGAACCTAGTGATTTCACTCCCTTGGTATCCGACATAAGCAAGATCTGGTGCCGCAACCTTTACTTTTAAACCAGCTTGGACAAGGCGGGGCTTGAGCCGGTTTTCAATAAAGTTCTTTAGCCTAATCGGGTCCCAAATGCAGGTTTGAGATCCAACTTTGGAGTAATTCGTCTCATTTTGCACTCCAAGGGTGGTGACATTAATACCCCAGTCGATATATTGTTGCGTTCGATGAACAATTTCATCCGCCCATGCGTCTTCCATGGCATATTTGAGCTCATACTGATCACCTTGAGTACCTTCGACAATTTGCAACCAGTCGGATTCCAGTTGAAGTTCGACCGAGCGGGGTTGCCAAAAGGTAAGTAAGATCTGGAGTTCCGGATTTATCTTCATGGCTCTTTGCAAAACTTCCTTATTGTGATCCACGATTCCTTTTCGTGCCACTTCGCCTTGGGCCCTTAGAATCGATACCTTTAATTCTTCGAAGGCATGATTCATGGCCTTCCTGTCCGGCTTGGTTCCCCAAAAAGCGATGGAACCGCCAAATCCTTCAATTCTCTGTTTTACCAGATCGTGATTGGGTGAAACTTGTAAAATGAGATCAGGAGTGGCTTCTTTGGAGGGGAGGTAATCCGAACGTTTTGCTTCCTTAATCCGGAGTTGGAGCCTTTCCTTGGCTAAGGCCAGGCCTTCCATATGGGCAGGGTCATTTTTTACATTCGTTTGTTCTCCGGGATCAGCGGCAAGATCGGTCAATACGCTCGCAACTGATTTTCCATCTTCCTCCAACCATTCTGTATATCGATAGTTTTTGAAACGAATGCTGTGTCCCGTCATCTTATGGGCCGGGTAGGAACTATAAGCGTCCAGACGGTGTCCTGCTTCAGGGTCTTCTAAAAGTCCCCGAAAGCTTCTACCCTGACAATGATCTGGAATCGGAAGTCCGGTCAAATCACAGAGGGTAGGGTAGAGGTCGATTAACTCAACAAGTCGGGGTGTTCTTTTACCCCCTTCTAAGCGCGGATCCCGAACCACTAGTGGCACTCGAGTATCGCATTCAAAGTTAGTATGTTTACACCAACTGGAATGGTCCCCCAATTTCCAACCATGGTCACCCCAAAGGACTACGATGGTATTGTTGGCTAAACCAGATTTCTCTAGGCCATCCAAGACCTTGCCAATGCAAGAGTCGACATAACTGGTGGATGCAGCGTATCCATGAAGCAGGCGTCGGTTGGTTTCTTGGGAGAAATCCTTTGGTCCGTTCCCTTGGTAATCGGTGTATTTACTCATTTCCAATGCAAGTTGATTGGCCGCATGGACTGGATAGCCAGGAGGAATACCAGAATTAGTAGGCATCTTAAAATCATTACGATTGTAGAGATCCCAATACTTCTTGGGGGCTACGAATGGGAGGTGGGGCTTGGTCATCCCGACCGCGAGGAAAAAAGGCTGATCCGGTTGCTTGGCAAGCTCGGCAAGTAATTCAACCGCTTTTTGAGCACGCTTTCCATCCACATAAGCATCATCGTCCACCTCAGCACTTTCAGTCATCGGGCCCTTGGGTGGGTCAAAATTATCTCCGACTTTAGCCTCAGCGATTGCTCTCTGGAGGATGTTCAGGTTTTCCTTTTTTAAATAGTGTCCTTTGGTATGCACCTGTATCCATTGATTCCAATGGGTGGAGTCGACTCCAACTCCACCAACTCCGTGGAAGATTTTCCCCAGTCCGATGGTATTGTATCCCTGCTCCTTAAAGTGTTGGTTTAAAGTAAGCAGATTAGGATGCCTTTGGCGCCAGCCTGAAACATGAAAAGTTTGTTCCTTAGTGAGGGTAGGGTAAAGACCACCCATAATCGAAAGCCTGGAAGCTCCGCAGACTGCTTGCTGGCAATAAGCCCGGCGAAAGAGAGTTCCAGTCGAAGCCAAACGGTCCATATTCGGAGTTTTCACTTTGGATCCATAGGCTCCAAGCTCGGGTCTTAAGTCGTCGATGGCTAAGAACAAGACATTAAGCCCTTTAGGTTTATTTTCGGGGGGAGCGGCATAGAGTGGGCCCTTATTTGGGACGATGGAAGAAGTACCGGAAGAAACCCGTTCGGGAATGGTCTTTAATTCAATCGGTTTGGAAAGAGATTGGGAAGAACCTCCTACCCGAATTTTATATTTCCCGGAGGGTAAGACTCTCTCCAATTTGGAATTATGGAAATGAAGGTCATCCGCATCAAGTTCAAGTGAGACCGTGGTATTCTGCCCAGGCTTGAGATGAACCCGGTCAAACGCTTTGAGTTCAAGAATGGGTCGCCCGATCTCATAACTTTCTCCGGAAACATAGAGTTGAACGATCTCGGTTCCAGCCTGTTTCCCAATGTTCTTTAGATCAAAGCTGACCGTAATTTTTTGTCCTGGTCGAATACTAGGTGAAGAGGATTGAGGCTCTCCATATTGGAATTTGGTATAGCTCAGACCATACCCGAAAGGATATTCAGCACCTTTGGGAGCATCAAGATAATCAAAGATGAGGGCACTATTGTGTTGGCTGTAATGGGCTGGGATCTGAGAAATCGATTTAGGCCAACTGAGGGTAAGCTTTCCAGATGGATTGGTGGAGCCAAATAGAATTTCGGCAGCGGCAGTGCCCGTCTCTTGTCCAGCATAATGAGCCGCTACAATTGCTGAAAATTTATCTCCCAGCGTACCCAGAGTAATGGGTTTACTATGATTCAAAAAGGCAATGACTGGCTTGCCCGTTTTCAGTACTTCTTGTGCCAGAACTTCTTGAGCTTCGGTAAGATCAAGGGTGGAGCGGTCTCCCACATGGTTTCCTCCCCATGCTTCACGGTTGAGCAGAACGCTTTCTCCAATTGCCAGAATTACAACATCAGCCTTGGCCGCTACTTGAACAGCTTCGGTGATAAGCTTGCGGTTATCCTCGACCGTTGCGTAGTCAACCTCGTTGACATAACGCCAATTTGAGTAGGAATCACCAGTGTCATTGTGTGCGACCTTGCATCCTTCCGCAAAAAGAAGCTTAGATGGGTCATCCACAAAGCTCTGGATTCCTTCAAAGATCGAAACAGTTTTGAGCGGTCGTCCGGAGTAGTTACCCAACCTGCATACCTTGGCATTGGGACCAATCACGGCAATGGTCTGTCCGGCATCTTTATCAAGAGGAAGTAACCCCCGGTCATTGCGGAGTAAAACGATTGTTTCGCGGGCTGCCTTTCGACTAAGTTCAACCGCCTTTTCTGACCGGGAATGAGAAAGTGCTTTTTTTCGATTTAGTTCAAAGGGGGCTTCAAAGAGGCCGAGGCGAAACTTCAATGCCAGAACTGCCCGGACTGCCTCGTCAACTTTGGAAAGAGTAATCTTCCCTTCCTTAATAAGCTGAGCAAGATGTTGAAACCCAAAGTTGTTGGGAAGTTCTAGCTGGAGTCCTGCCTGAAGAGCCATTCGGGCGGCATCCGCATTCGAAGTTCCAATTTTTTGATACTGGCGAACCAAATCAATTCCTTGGTAATCTCCGATTACAAGGCCTTTAAAACCAATTCGCTCCCGGAGTACATCGGTTAGGATCCAGGGGTTTACATGGCAGGGCAATCCATCCACTTCATTAAATGCTGCCATTACGGAAGCGGGTCGTGCTGATTGAATCACATGGCGAAAGGGGGCGATTTCATGGTCGAGTAGGTAGCGTGGACCGTAGGGGTAGGGGGATCGATTTCGGCCACCTTCGGTCCCAGCGTAGCCCACAAAATGCTTTAGGGTTGCAGCCACATGATCCGAGTCAATTTCTCCATTTGAAGATCCTTGAAGCCCGCGAACCATTGCTTCTCCCAAGCGACCAACCAGAAATGGATCTTCTCCTAGGGTTTCGTCTACTCTTCCCCACCTTAAGTCGCGGGCAACATCGACGATGGGCGATAGAATGTGAGAAACTCCACGAGATCGTGCTTCCCGTGCTGCCTGGTCATAAATTTCTTCCATAAGGTCAGGATTCCAAGCACAGGAAAGTCCAATGGGTGAAGGGAAGGAGTTTGCCTCGAATCGCATGAAGCCGTGGGCTGCTTCATCATGTTGGATGGCAGGTATTCCCAAGCGGGTACGCTTTCGGAAGTACTCCTGCACTGCGGAGTATTGACGGATGTCCTCTTCCACGGTCATGTTATGAAGGGGGCCGAGTTGCCCGATCCCGTGAGGGCAGTGATTCGCGTAGAATGAAGGATCGAAAATCTTTCCATCTTTCAGAAGTTTTTCTTCGTTGGGATCCCACCACCCTGTTAATTGGGCCACTTTTTCTTCCACGGTCATCCGTCTAATTAGATCTTCAACTCTGCTTTCAATCGAAAGAGAGGAATCTTTGTATGAGCCAGAAAGCAAAGTTCGTGGTTTTTCAGTTGGAAATCCAATCAGGTTGAAAGGCTTTTCTGATGCATTGACGAATTGGCTTTCAGCCATTTTCTCCAACCATTTTGATTTAAGCAGGGGAGCAGTCTCCAGTCGGGTTTGGCCCCATCCGTCCCCAGCCCACATATCCTGGGCTTCCCAATCCGCATTAATGTAGGAAATGGCCCGGATGACATCCTGATTATTCTCTATGTGAAGAAAAAACTTCGTAAACCAGGAGTCCCAAATTCCCTGCGGGTCTTCTTTTTCAAAGAAAATACCACGGGGCGTGGCCTCGGCGATGAAAACTGGTTTTTTTACTTTACGCGCAAAATCAAGAGCTGCCTTGCCGTCGTGGTCACCACCCCACCATGAATACCCCACCCAATCATAGTATTCGGTGCCGGGATCGTAGTCGATAAATTGTTGTGGTTTTGCCCCGCTGGATGAAGCATATACAGTAGCAAAGTTGGTAAGTTTTGCATCCTGCAGCGCTTCTACAATTCTGCGAAAAGCGGCCTTAAAATTCACTGGATCGTATGCATTCCAACTTCCATCAAATTCATAACCTATGCGGATAAGGAATGGATGATCCGAATGATCCTTTACGAAGTCCACTAACTCGTCGATGAGATGATCGTAAGAACCATCGGCAATTTTGTCCTCTGAATTTCCCTCCATTGAAATGGAAAGATGCATCACGCATCGGTCGAGAACGGGGGAGTCGAGATAAGCTTTTTGATTCATTGGTCCCGCAGCCCACTCGGTTTCTTCATTGAGACCATCCACTTTTCCTTTTACGAAGCTCCGGTTGAATTTATTTGTCCAACCTTCGGTGAAATAAACATAATGGGTGATTCCAGCTGGAACCCCAATGTTGTCAACATAACCGTCCCGGTACTTGGCGGTTCCGCCAACCGACTGATTATCCTGACCGGCAAAGACGAGAATCTGTCCGGGAGGTGGGGCGAATCGTCCGGTAATTTGGCCAAAGCCCAAGCTGTAAAAGAACAGTGCTGTGGAAAAAAGTTTCCAAGAAGTAAGTAGTTTCATGGTAAAGGGTAAAATGAAAAATAGGGTTAGTTCTTAATCAATTCAGATTCCAGTTGTTCCAAGGATTTACCCTTAGTTTCGGGGAGAAGTTTGAAGAGTATGAAGAAGCCCCCAAGAGTGATAAGACCAAAGATCAAAAAGGTTGTGGAGCCTCCAAAATTAGACAATTCCCATGGAAAGATTTGCGTTACGAGCCAAGCGGTAAATGAATTAACTAAACCAATCGTTCCAATGGCTAATCCACGAATTTTGTTTGGATACATTTCAGAAAGCATAACCCACATTACTGGTCCCAAAGAGAGGTTGAAGAAAGCGATGAATCCCAAGACACCAATGAGCACATTAAAGGCATTCATCTGGATCGCCGTTTCCAAAAATGCATTTTTGCTGTGGTTGTACAGTGAAAAATCGTCTTCTTTTCCAGCATTCTTCACCAAAAGCTTTCTTAATTCTCGTTTAAAAACGATATCGTTTTTATAGGAAACTGCATCCTCTATTCCCGAAAGTTTCTCTCTGATTTCAGATAACTTGGCTATGGAATTAATGGTGTTTTGCAAAGCCTTTTGGTCAAATTTGGAAAGCATTCCCGCTGCAATTTCCTTTTGTTCAAGCTCAGATTGAGTTTTTTCCAGTGCATCCGTCAGGCAGACCTCGGAGATTTTTTCGGGTGAGAGTTGGTATTCTGCCTGACCAAATTCATAGGAGCAAAGAAGTAGGCTGGCGGTAATGCCGGCAACTCCGACGAGCATGAGCGGACGACGACCGACTCGGTCCATTAGAACCATGGCAATCACGGCACAGACCACCGAGGTTAATCCCAGGATTGCTCCTTGTGCGAATGCGTTGTCGGTTCCAATTCCAGTAAGTTTAAATATGGAGGTGGCGTAGAAGTATATCGCATTAATCCCGCATGCCTGTTGTAAAATTCCGATAATCAACCCGAGTATCACAATGAAGCCAAGGGCTGGCTTGAATAACTCTAGGAAGGAAGCTTTCTTAATATTTTTTTCGTCTTCTAGGCTTTTCTCGATGGAATCACCCTCGATCGATGCCAATTCCTTACCATGGAGTAGTTCTAAAACTTTCTTGCCCTCATCCTTGCGGTTCTGAGCGTATAACCAGCGAGGGCTTTTTGGAACGAAGAAAAGGAAGATGAAGTACAAAATTGCCGGAATGGCTTCGACACCAAGCATCCATCGCCAGAGGTTCTCTTTGGTCAGAAACTCCGTTGTGGGTGAATATTTGTTGAATAAATAATTACTTAAGAAAGCGACGAAAAAACCAAGCATGATATTAAGTTGCTGGGTCGCAACGAGTCTACCCCGGTTCTCCGCTCCAGCAATTTCAGCGATGTATAGGGGGGCCAAAATCAAGGCTGCCCCAAAAGCTACTCCTCCAATCATCCGGGATATCCAAAGGATATCATAGGACATTGCATACGCGGATAGAAGCGCGGAGACTGCATAGAGAAATGCGACCATGATAAGAATCGGTTTTCTGCCGATGGCATCACTGGCCCGACCAGCTACCAACATGGCAAACATGGCAACAAAAGTGGGGCAGCTGGTGACCCAGCCAATCTGGGTATCGTCTAGGCCGAAAAAGGGACCGGCGGTATCCATGACGCCTGAAATGATACCCATGTCGAATCCAAAAAGAAAGCCTCCGAGGGAGACCGTTAGAGCGATAAAAAAAGTACGATTCATATTTAGGATTCGTTAGGGATGGTTTCCAGGTAATGGAAAAAGGCTGGAAGTTTATTTCCGCTTAGATCTTGGCATGCAAGTGCGATGAAAGAACCGGTGAAACCCCAGTGTTTACCATGATCATCGGAGAGGATGGAGGCATCCAGGATCGGGCCCACCTTTTTAAAGTATTCCCCATCTTGTGAAAATTGAAATTCTAAAGAGCTATCGTCAAAGATCGCCTGTAAATAGATCGAACCACTCGCAACCGGAACGATTTCTGGACCGAGTGGGAAGGTGGAGCTGCCGTCATCACAGCTATGTATCTGGAGGCAAAGTCCTCTTTCTTCGTCGTTCGATAGATACAGGTAGTGAAAAAGATAAGTATTATAGTAAGCAGCCAGGCCAGCCATTTGCTGGAAATTTTCCGGCTGGAAAGAAAGCTTGGTGGTAGCGGTTAATCTTTGAGTAGTTAATCGTCTGGCGAGCATTGCCTGTTCAAAGTTTGACTCCAGAGACTCCATGCCCACCAAAGTAAGGCCATCGGGTTCAATCATTACCGAACTAGATGGACCGCGAGGTATCGCGAAATGAGGAGAGTCGAAAGGGAGAAGGTTTGGCAATTCATCCCATGGGCACGGCTCAAAGGGTGGCGGTTGTACCTGTTCATCAGGCTCATTTCCACCGTTGGTCAGGTAGAGCCAGTCATCGTCACGCCATTCCACTTTTTGAATCGCAGTTTCCCTTCCGAGGTTACATTTATTGGTTCCAGGAATGGGACGCCCACAAAGGTGAGTCATATACCATTGGTTATCTATTGTTTCAATAAGACTGGCATGGCCCGCTTTTTGAAGTTTAAGTTCGGGCTTGCCCGAAGAAGTCAAAATCGGATTCTGTGGATGGATTTCATAGGGACCCGCAAGTTCGGTGGAACGGGCAAGGGAGACTGCATGTTCGTACTCGGTTCCACCCTCTGCAGTTAGTAAGTAATAAAAGCCATTCCTTTTGTATAAGTGAGGCCCTTCGGTCAAACCCAAGGTACTCCCTTTGAAAATCATTTTTGATTTTCCAATCAGCGATTGGGTTTGTGGATCGTATTCCTGGAGAACGATTCCATGAAAGGGATTCTTTCCCGGGCGATGATCCCAGACCATATTGAGCCAGTATTTTTTACCATCATCATCGTGGAACAAGGAAGGATCAAAGCCGGACGAATTAATGAAAACCGGATCGGACCAAGGTCCATCAATAGAGGGGGAGGCAATTAAAAAATTTGGAGTGTCTTTAGTGGCGGCCTCGTGTTGGTGAACCACGGTGTAGCATAAGTAAAAAAGGCCGTCATGGAAGCTAAGAGCAGGGGCCCAAACTCCTCCCGAGCTCGGGATACCTTGAAGATTCAAAAGCCTTTTTTCTTGGAGGGCATGTCCGAGGAGTCTCCAATTTACCAGATCTCTTGAATGATGAATCTGAACTCCAGGGAACCATTCGAAAGTGGAGGTAGCCACATAGTAATCCTGATTAACCTTACAAATCGAAGGATCGGGATTAAATCCTTGGAGAATTGGATTTTGTATCATGGGGGTTATGATTTAGTAACTTGGCAAAAGGTAAGGATTATCAATACCGATTTAATATTCCTCTTTCAAAGTCGAAAAGTCTGGTATTTAAAAAGGAACAACGAGTTGGGTAGTTGAATGAGTAACCATGAAGGCAAAGCAAAAAGGAATTTTATAGGGTTATCTCGAAGGGGGCTTGCTTAAAGATAATAAAACCAATTTTTTCACTATATTTTGTTCGCCTTGCAAGACTATAAAATTAAGGCTTAAGTTAATGAAATCAAAATCTAGCTTTCATGCCTTGAACTTTTGGATTCAGATCTTAAAAGCTCCAGCCTCCATCATGAATTTTAATTTTGATAAAAGTATTTGTTTTTTCGGTCTAAAACTCCTGATTTTATCCCCATTATATGGAGGACAAGGGCAAAAAACACCCAATATGATCGTTATCATGTGTGATGATCTTGGGTATGCGGATGTAGGGTTTAATGGATGTAAGGATATCCCCACCCCTAATATCGATTCGATCGCAGAACACGGCGTTCGTTGTACCAATGGGTATGTTGCTTACGCGGTGTGTGGACCCTCCCGTGCGGGTTTTATAACTGCCCGCTATCCTCAGAGGTTTGGATTTGAAAGAAACCCTCAATACCAACCCAAGGATCCAGATATGGGACTGACCCGGGATGAAAAGACCATTGCTGAACTGCTTAGGCCTGCCGGTTACCACTCAGGGATTATTGGCAAATGGCATCTGGGTGCCCACATTCCCACGAGTCATCCAATGAAGCGTGGTTTCGATGAGTTTTACGGGCATTTAGGTGGAGGTCATACTTATTTTCCGGAGAAGCTGACAATCAAGAGAAGTCAGGATGCAGAAGGGGAATCAGATAGTTATCGAACATGGCTATTGAAAGGTTATGAACCGGTTACGCCCAGAAAGTATATTACCGATGACTTTTCGGATGAAGCGGTTGCTTTTGTGCAAAGAAATCGGGATTATCCTTTCTTTCTTTTTCTCTCCTACAACGCACCTCATACGCCATTGGAAGCTTCGGAGAAGTACCTGAATCGATTTCCCAAGATCGTTGATAAAAAACGTAAAACCTATGCAGCTATGGTCAGTGCCGTAGATGATGGAGTCGGTAGGGTTCTGAGCGAGTTGAGGAAGTACGGACTGGAAGAAAATACTATCGTCGCTTTTCTTTCGGATAATGGAGGAATTACCACTAAGAATGCTTCGAGTAATTTTCCTCTTCGAGGGAACAAGGGAGATGTTTGGGAGGGAGGGTTTCGGGTGCCGTTTGCAATTCAGTGGAAGGCTACATTGCCTCCCGGATTGGCTTATGATCACCCGGTTTCTTCTCTTGATTTGGGAAGTACCATAGTTTCTTTGGCGGGTGCAAAGGTTTCTGAAGATAAACCATTGGATGGAGTAAACCTGATTCCTTTTCTTACAGGAGAAAATAAAGAGATGCCGCATAAGGCAATCTATCTCAGGCAATTCGATCGGAATCGATTTGCGGTTAGAAAAGGAAATTACAAAGTTGTTACGGTATGGAAGGGAGCAAAGCCACAACTCTATGACCTGGATAAGGATATTGGCGAAAAAAATGACCTCGCTGATTTAAAGCCAGATCGAGTCGCAGAGATCGAGGCTTTACGAAAAAAATGGAATACTGAACTTATGGAACCCACTTTTCTTGGGCTGATCCACAGGAAAAATCATGGAAAGAAGAAAAAATAAGTCTTGGAAGTAGAAACTTTTTGCTTCTATAAAATCCCATCCAGTCATAACTTAGAGCGATGAGAGCCGCATTAATAGTTCTCCTGGTATTCTTCTTTGGTTTTGTTTTTTATCCACCTGGGTCATTTCTTAGTGGAAAAGAGATAGCGGAGAAAAAACACAAGCAATTAAAAAAGAATAAAAAGAAAAAGTCAGGGGCTTCGAAGCAAGATCGAGAACCAGTCATAAACGACATAACGGTCTCTTTATCGAAAACTTTAAATGCCCCACCTGTGAGCTTGGATAAGACTTTTCCTATGCAGATTGATCAAATAAAAAGCGCTGCGCTCTGGATCGATAAAACCGTGGGTGCCGCCCTCGATAAAAATAATCAGAAACCAAATTCTCAAACAGACGACTTTGTTTTTGTAAGACGAATATTTCTTGATGTCGCTGGTAGAATTCCAACCGATGAAGAAGCGCGAAATTTTCTAATTGATAATGATCCGGAAAAACGCAGAAAGCTGATTGATCAACTCTTACTAAGCGATGGATATCGTTCCCATTTTTTCAATTGGATGGCCGATCTACTTCGCCACAAGCAGAACTTGAGGAGAAGTAATTTCAGTCTCTATGAGAGATGGCTCAAGGATCAAATTGCTCAGAATCGATCTTGGGACGAGATCGTTTATGATTTGCTTACTGCTGAAGGCACTTTAGCTAGTTCTGGTCCTACAGGCTATCTGCTTCGAGATCCGGGAATGCCGTTGGATAATTTGTCCAATACTTTAAATGTTTTTTTGAGTGCAAATGTTTCCTGTGCCCAGTGCCATGATCACCCTCTTGCGGATTGGACCCAGCGTGAATTTTATGAACTGGCTGCTTTTTTTGGAGCGACCGATGTGAGTGACCGGGATCCGCGTAAAGTCGGGAATAAATTAAAGTTACCGGACGGAAGTATCACCAAGCAAGATGTCATTGCAGCTGTTGCCCAAAATATGGCCCGTGTGCACCCAAAATCCTCTCAAACATTAAAATTTCCAGAGGATTACGCCTACAGTGATGTCGAGCCGGGCAGCCCGGTTGACCCCCTCTTATTTTTCTGGGCCGATGAAGAACTAACCGTTGAGGTTGACAGAAAAAGCCCGCAGAAATTAAGGGAGAGTTTTGCCGAATGGCTTACTCATGAAAAAAATCCAAGGTTTGCCGTCGCCATCGCTAATCGTTTGTGGAAGAGGTTTTTCGGTCTTGGGGTGCAGGAGCCATTGGAAGATTTGGACGACCTTACCAAATCTTCCAATCCTGAACTTCTCCAGTTGCTTGGTAAAATAATGGTCGCGGCAGATTTCGACTTAAGAGAATTCCAGCGGGTAATCCTCAATTCTAAGGCTTATCAAGCGGTATCCAGTGTTACTCCCAAGACAGGTGATTCCGAAAACTATCTTTTTCAGGGGCCCATTCTCAGAAGAATGACTGCTGAGCAAGCATGGGACTCTATACTGACGCTCGTTTTGGGTAGTTCCCTGGACGATTATAAAATCGATCGTTCCCATCGAGTTTCTCGTCTCAAATTCCCTTATGATGAAATGCCTCCTGATCAAGTTAGAGAGAAAGTTTTGATGATGAAAAAAAATGGTTTATTGAAATCAGGTAACCGGCTTGGTGAATTGGATTATGTAGATGGAAAGCAACCTGTAAAAATCGCGGGAGAATTCCTTCTCCGAGCATCGGAAATGTCTCAACCAGCCCCCAATAAACATTTCCTAAGAATGTTCGGCCAATCTTCCCGTGATTTGGTTAACGACTCCAGTGTGGAAGGAAGTATTCCGCAAACCCTTATGCTAATGAATGGTGGAATGCAGGATTTGTTGCACGATTCTGAAGCTCGGCTTTCGAAGATGCTTAAGCAAAGCGGAGGTTTTAAGCCAGCTGTCCAGTTTCTTTTTCTTAGCTTTTTTTGTCGTCCACCAACTGCTGATGAAATGAACACCATGGAACAAGCAATTGCTGAAGGGATGAAAAAAGAAGACCTAAGTTGGGCTCTTTTTAATTCAACCGAATTCCTTTTTGTTCAGTAAAATGAATTCGCATAATACTATGAAAAACTTTCAAGTTAATCGAAGACAATTTGTAGAACAATGTGCCCTTGGTGCGTTTGGCTTGACGGTGCTCCCAAATCTCAAGGCTTCTCAATCACTCCCCATGGGGGATGGATTTGGTTTGGCAAAGAGAATCATATTTTTACAGGTCAAGGGAGGAATGAGCCATATCGATACCTTCGATCCGAAGCGTGGAAAAACCCAAGGTCCTGGCAAGGCAATTAAAACAAAAGCTGATTTCCAAGTTACGGAATACCTACCCAATACTGCAAAAATTGCAGATAAGATTTGTTTGATCCGAAGCATGACCGCCAAGATTGGAGTTCACGGGCCTGCCCAGTACTTCATGCGGACTGCTTTTGCTCAGCGTAATACCATCAAACACCCAAATCTTGGGGCGTGGTCACAGCACTACCTCGGTTCCAGTCATCAGACTTTGCCTTCATCTGCATGTATAAATACAGAGCCTAAAGAGGGAAATGGTTTTTTCCCCACTGCCTTCAGTCCCATTCCCATTCTCGACCCCGAATCTGGTCTTCGAAATATTGCCACACCGGGGGGAAGCGAAGCATTGGCAAAAAAGCTTAAGCTTTCGGAAAAATTAAGCTCCTTTTTTTCTGCTCGCTATGCCGACAACAATGTCAGGTCATATCGAGAATTTTATGACAACACATTGAGATTACTTAAAAGTAAGGATCTTGATTCCTTTGATATTTCCAAAGAGAGCCAGGCAACCCGAGAAAAATATGGTTTAAATAAGTTTGGGCAGGGTTGTCTGCTGGCTAGAAGACTGGTGGAAACTGGGATTCGATTTGTTGAGGTGGCAACCGATGGATGGGATATGCACAATAATCTCGAGGGTGAAATGGAAGCTTTAAGCCCACCTTTGGATCAGGCGTATGCTGCCTTAATTGCTGATTTGGAAGCAAGGGGATTGCTTGATGAAACATTGGTGGTTCTGGCCACCGAATTTGGTCGTAAGCCTCAATACAGCGGTGATGGAAGGGGACATTATCCAATTTGTTACTCTTCTGTCTTGGCAGGCGGTGGGGTCAAGAAAGGCTATGTTTACGGATCGAGCGATCAAGACGGAGCATTGCCAAATGATCCGGTCACGGTACCGGATCTTCATGCAACCATTGGATGGGCTGCGGGCCTGCCTTTGGAAAAAGAATTTCAAACCTCATCGGGTCGTCCATTTTTGGTGGGTGGGGCAGGGGCCAAACCCGTGATGGATGTATTTGCCTGAGGATTTGCAAAGTTTGATTTCCTAATCCCATGACCGCCAAATTGAAGGGGATCGTCTTTGATATGGACGGGGTTATTATTGAAAGTGAATTTACTCATTACAGTGCGATTTGCGAAGCCATGGGAGAGCGGATGAATCAATCCTATGAAACCTTTCTTACCAAGTGCACGGGAGGGGATGAACGTTTTGCCATGGGACGCTTGGCTGAATTGTGTGAAATCGATTATGACGAGCAACAGTTTCAACAATGGTCACAGAGAAAAGCCGAAGCTTATAAGAGACTGGTTTCAAAGGAAGCTAAAGCGATGCCTGGAGCCGTTGATCTTGTGCTATCCGCTGCTGAACATTTTCCGATTGCTTTAGCTACAGGCTCTAGAAAAGTTGATGTGGATGCTGCCCTAGAAGTTCTAGCGGGGGGGGAGCTGAAAGGTATCTTTCAGATTATAGTGAGTTCATCTGATGTGAAGAAGCCCAAACCTCATCCGGCAACTTATGAAATGGCAATTGAGGGAATTGGACTGCCGGCCGAAAACTGTATCGCAATTGAAGATTCCCCCAGTGGAATTGCTTCGGCTAAGCAAGCGGGCTTAGGAGTCTTGGGCGTTTCCGTGATGCACGGAAGGGATGCGTTAAAAGAAGCAAACTGGTGCACGGATTCTCTGGAAAAGATTTCGGTTGTAGAACTGATCCGTTTATTTCAATCCTAGTTTGATCGGGTTCTTGAAAATAAAAACCATATCCCTTCGATTGATCTTAATCGGCCTTACTTTTTGCGAAGTCATTGCATCCAAGCGGGACTGGCAACATTGGAGAGGGCCAGATACAAACGGTGTCGCCCCTTCGAGTAATCCCCCTACCCATTGGAGTGAGAAAAAGAACATCCGCTGGAAAGTGCCAGTCGACGGGGCAGGTGCATCCACGCCCATCATTTGGAAGGATAAAATCTTCCTTTTGTCCGTGGTCGACACTGGAAAAGTGGATCCTTCCCTGCCGCGTCCGGAAGATCAACCTAAGCGCGTTTTCGACATCACCCACCCGAATACCGAGTTTAAGTTTCTTGTTCTTTGTCTGGATCGTAAAACGGGTAAAGAGTTATGGAGGAGGGTGGCTACCCGCTTAATTCCACATGAGGGGACTCACCGGGACAACAATTTCGCCTCCGCATCTCCGACCACTGATGGCGAATTACTATACTGCTGGTTCGGTTCGGCAGGTTTGTTTTGCTACGACTTAGAAGGTAATAAGATTTGGGAGCGAAACTTAGGTGAGGTCAAGATCGGGGCGAGCCTGGGGGAGGGGTGTTCGCCCGTTTTGTATAAGCATAAATTGGTTATTCTTAGAGACAACCGCGGACAGTCGACCATCCAAGTTTTGAATGCGAAAAATGGAGAAACTATTTGGATGAAAAAACGGAGCACTCGAAACGGATGGGCTACGCCTGCAGTCGTTGAGCATGAAGGGAAAGTCCAGATTATTACCACTGCTTCTAGGCCAGATGCTGGCAGTCGCAAGACTCCCGGCAAAGTGATTAGCTATGATCTTGAAAAAGGAAACATCAACTGGGAATGCTCCGGATTGACGGACAATGCAATCCCATGCCCGATCGTGGAGAATGGGGTGGCATATTGTATGACCGGATACCAGGGTTTTTCTGTACTCGCCGTACCCATTTCGGGGAAGGGGGACCAGTCAGGGGATATCCTATGGAAAAAAGAATTGGGAACTCCCTATGTTCCATCTCCTGTGCTTTATAATGGGCTTCTTTATTTTACCCAGTCCAACCAAGCCATCCTCTCTTGCGTCGATGCCAAAACAGGAAAGGTTCTTATGGAGCGAACCCGTTTGCCCGGATTGTCCAATGTCTACGCTTCCCTTATTGGAGCAGGTAATCATATTTATGTGAGCGGGCGCTATGGGAAGACGGCGGTGCTCAAAAGAACGGGGGATTTCGACTTGGTTACCACAAATACATTGGCAGACCGCTTCGACGCCTCGCCCGCGGTATCCAGTGATCAGCTTTTTTTGCGTGGGCACCGTTTTCTATACTGTATCGAGAGAGAATGATGAAAAAAATATCATGAACCTGAACAGATACAAACTGCGTAGATTTTTAGGTTGGTGCTTAGTGATTAACCTAGGGATCCTGATCTATTGAATCCTTGCTCTCACCTTTGGTAACGAACTTGTATTGCGGATCCATACCTGGTGGTTCGATATCCGCCATGATCGCTTTGATGAAATCCATTACACCATAATGGGTTACTATAAATAGCGGTTATTCTGTTCAATGTGACACCCTATTTAATACTGAGGTTTGTAAGGTTCTCACCATAAACCAAAGATAAAAGAAGGGAAGTCACCTTGTAGAATAATCGACCTCTCATCGAGTTAGCCGAACTGCAAGCCGAACGGCCGATTTGAGGTTGCGAGAGTCAGCCTTGCCAAGCCAAGCGATGTCGAGGGCGGTTCCATGGTCGACCGAAGTGCGGGTGATGGGGAGGCCAAGAGTGACATTTACCGCCGATTCGAAGGCGATTGTCTTGACTGGAATCAGTCCTTGGTCGTGATACATACAGATGTAGGCATCGGTCATATTCCTTTGCGATTGCGTGAAGGCGGTGTCAGGAGGGATCGGGCCTGCGAGGTCGCAACCTTCCTTCCGCATTCTATCCATCGCAGGTTGTATAATAAGTTCTTCTTCGCGACTTCCGAATAAACCATTTTCCCCAGCGTGGGGATTAAGACCACATACGGTGATTCGTGGCTCTTTTCCAAGCAATTTTTTGTGGGTGTGCCGAGTAAGTTCGATTACATCCATAATTCTTTGTTCGTTGAGTAAATGGGGAACCTCCTCATAGCCAGCATGCACGGTGACCAAACTGCAATTGATCTCATCTGAAAGAAAGGCCATGCAGAATTTTTTTGATTGGGTCCGATCGGCAAAAATCTCGGTGTGTCCCGGTTGGGGAATTCCGGCGGATTGCAGAGCTTCTTTGTTGGCCGGGCAGGTGGTCACGGCATGGACGCATTGGGAAAGGCAGGCATCGATTGCTTGGGTCACATATCCATATGTGGCACGACCCGTTGCTTCACTCACCACGCCGGGTTCTAAGAGCGTTTGATCGATAAGCCCAAGGTTGAGCACACATGGCTCAGTTGCCGAAGCTAAGTCATCTGCACTGATTTCTTTAAAATCTGCTGACTTGTCCGTTTGCTCCGCACACAGCCTAAGAACATTGGCATCTCCAAAAATAATCGGTGTACAAAGATCTGCTATGGAGGAATCGGTTAGAAGATCCAGGCATATCTCAGGACCGATCCCCGCAGGATCGCCCATGGTCACGGCTATGCGAGGCTTACTCACTTTACATTTAAAGTTCGAGGGGTTCTCCGGTCCTTCCGTAGTCGTCATCGTGCCGGATTTGATCTTCTGCTTTCCATTCGCCAAAGCTGACCACCAACATCTTGAAAATGGTATCTTCTGCCCAAAATCTATGTTTTTGTCCGGGTTTAATCATGAATTCTTCATGAGCTTTGGGATGAAAAAGTTTACCGTCAATTTCAAGGACGGCACCATCATCCAGGAAATGAAAGAGTTCATGGCGAATATTATGGGAATGTAAACTTGCCCGCTCTCCAGGTTTTACCTCGGTGAGATCTACCGAACATTTTTGGTTTCTAACTACCATATGAATATCCCCCCACGGTCTTGTGGAATGAATAGTTTGCTGTCCTAGGCGCGGGTTGGTCATAAGACTATATTGTAAGACGCAAAAAAGGGGGGGCAAGCCATTCTCATTCAGGGTAACATTAGTGAAACGCTTTGCTGGTGAGGGAGATGCTCGATCACATGTGGGGTTTTACTAGCTCCAACGGTAATCTCGTAAACTCCGAAAAAAGCCCCGTCGATCACTGCCTTTCCCTGTTCGTTGGTTACGGTGGATCCTTCGGTCCACCACTTGCCCTTAACCAAGTCTCTCCAAACCTTGACAGCGGGCCTTTCCTTCCAATCCTTGCGAATCAGGGTGCCTTCCGGTTTCCAATGATCACCTGCCCAAAAACCCCAGTTAATGAAACTGGTCATCTTGGGATGACTGAAAGTCAGGGTGAGAATGTCCCGCAAGTAATCCGCATGCAGTTGGTTGTCATTGCATATTAAGTCGTATTCCGTCACCGCCATCTGTTTGACTAACGGAGCGAATCGTTGGTAGCGACGCCAGAGGTCTTCCATTCCTCTTAGGTTGTGCACCGTGAAGTGACTTTGAAAGCCAATACCGTCAGCTTGGGTCCGGTTGCTTTTCTGCAAGTGGACCATCAGCTGATGAAAAGCCTCTTCCCGTGCGTTGTCAAAGAGAGCTTCGTTGATGATAAGAGTGGCATCCGTTGCCTTGCGTTGTTCGGCCAATAAATCTCGGTAAATATTTTCACCGAAAACATCGCGTAAATCCTTTTGGAAGCGAAGGGGATGATTGATCGCATCCCATTCGCGAATGACCTCTTTGGTAAGCGAAAACAGGTAGTTTCGGTGTTCGCGCAAGTACTTTAGGATTTCTTCTGGTTTGTTTTCCTTAACCCATTCATTGCTCCAAGGTTGGAGGTTTCCCCAGACCAGGGTGTGCCCCCGGAAGCTCATGTGACGGTCGGATCCCCATTGCAGGACTTTACCCAATCCCAGAAGTTGTTGGTTGGCGTAATTGCCGCTGTACATCATTGGTGTATGCCTGGGAATCAGCATTGGGACCGGAACTAAGCAGCTGTAGAGTTCGTCAAATGTGTCCCGGTAGCGTTGGGCATCCTGGGTATTTTCCAGCAGGTATTTTGATTTGAAAGTACTGCCAAAACCAAAAGCATGTCTGATCATACGGGCATGAACAGCCGTTTTCTTTAGAGGAGAACCCGTAGATTCGAAGGCTTCGATGCGCAGGGGTGCGGTCCGGTATTTGCGTATTCTAGTCTCCGCTGCCTGTCGCCAAGGAGCATTCGCTTCCCGACCCTGGTAGCCCGCCGACATCATGGGTAAACGGGCCATATCAAAGCCCTTGGGTGCCAGATAGAGCCTGACCTCTTCTATTTCAATTGCTTGTTTCTGCAAATCAAAGCTTAAGCGAACCACACCGGCGTCCGAGGCAATCGCTTTGGTGGCTCGAAAGGGGTGATAATACCAACCCCAATTCCTGCCCACACTGGCAAGATGAAACAGTGCGGTTTGCCTCAGGTTTTCACGTTCCGCAACATGAATACGGATTCGACCCGGGCGTGGATCCGGATTTAATTCAGCGGAAGGACTCACCGTTCGGGCTCGAATGGCAAGGAATGCAACTTCATTTTCCTCAAGGGTTCCGTCAAAATTCATTCTGAAGGCCAGCAGATTTCCTTTTTTCGGAGCCTCATCGGCTTCGGCGATCCAGACAAATCCATCTCCTGCAACCAGTTTTCGAAATTGTCCGGTCTTGGTGGGTCTGGGTAATTGGTTGGGTAGTTTACCTTCGAAGGCAGAGATCAATTCGGGCGGCAGATAGGGAAGGTTTTGGGAGAAACCGGGCCAGGTCCATGCAAGAAAGAAAAGGCAATAAACCGAAAGGTGAAGGTTTCGCATTTTTTTAATTCTGAGCACGGATGGTTTTCCATTTTCGAATGGTGAAGTTGTTCATGTAAACCCGATCCTCTTCGTTCTTGATTTTCTCTTTCTC
>DEYT01000155.1:31197-31345 GCA_002364975.1 Opitutia bacterium UBA3151
TCAGGTTGGTCATGCTGTGCTCCGCGGAAAGGGTTCCATCCGTGGATTGAAGGGAAAAGAGGATCTCCCCATTTTCAGCAAACTTAGTCACGCATTTGCAACGGAGCCATTTCCCCTTACAATCGTTCCAATCGGCCAGCTTGATGCG
>DEYT01000155.1:31752-57753 GCA_002364975.1 Opitutia bacterium UBA3151
TTTTTTTCGCCTACCGGTTTCAATTGAAAAAAATGACAGAATTGATGCGTGAGAGAAAAAGTAGGATCGATTTTAAAGTCCCAACTATAAGAGGCGGTCTCTTGATCCATGGCTTTCATGACTTCGGGAGATCCTTTGTACCCCTTGATTTCATTCCGTTGTCTTTCTTTTCCTATGGGCCAGTGCTTATCCATATCTTTATCCAGATCGCGGTGGATATAGAAAGCGAAGCATGCACCCTTATCGGAATCACCTTGTATTTTTATGTGTTCAAACCCTTGGTGATTACCTTCAAAAAGCTCAGGCGATTCAATGGAGTACTTTCCAAAAGATTTTCGGATTTGATCAAGTGCACTTAAGGAGGAGTTTAAATCAGCTTCCAAACCAATGAATTGAGATGTTTGGGAGGCAAGAGACTGATTGTTTTGAAGGCTAGCCAGTACGAGGATTATGGCTATTTGAAGTTTCATAAAGTTTCATTCTTAGTTTATTTTCAGTTCCTCGTCCATCCCTGAAAGATGTCTGTAAACAAAAACGCCGCATCACTGCGGCGTCCTTGGGCTTTTAAACACAAACTAAACTGAAACAAACTGACTTTCGTCATAGAGTATGACAGATGGTTTTTAGAAAACGTTCAAAAAAAAGAATTTTTTATCTGTTTTATTTAATTAGGAGAATTTAAAGTTCCAAGAATTTGAGTCTTCATTCTCCGTATTATTAATGCACTAGTTTTGAGCAGGTGTAGAACGGATCCAATCAACGAGTATGGCAATTTCTTCTTCTTTTAGCTTATCATCCCGACCGTAACAAGGCATGCGGTCGTTCTTCTTCCCATAAAACCTTGCATCTTCAGGATTTTCGATAAATGCAACCAGCCATTCGCGGGATCCGTATCCAGTAAGATCAGGAGCTGAACCTTCGTCCTCTGAATCAATGTCATGACATTCAATGCAAGATCTTCCATCCTCAAACTTTAAATCGTCATTGTAATAAAGAGAAAGCAATTCTTCTCGCCTGTCCTCATCCAGTTTTTTCTCGTAGGGCAGGTTGGCTCCATCTGCCAAAAGAATGGCAATGTCCGGAAGAAGTTTTTTTTCTTCTCCAGTGTATTTTGCGAGAACTTTACGAGCCATGGTGCCATCCTTAAACTTGGTCCCACCAAAATACTTATGAGATACATAATGATCATAATTAAGGAGCTCAGTAATCCATTGAACACTGGCAAATCCAGCAAGGTCAGCGGCTGAAGGGGTGTCATCTACGGGAAACCCCCGCCCGTCATGTCCATTGTATCGGTGGCAGCTCGAACAATGTGAGGCAAAAAGGCGGCGACCTTTGTTTTGAGGGTCCTCCCGAAGCAGAGAAACGGCACCCGTAGGTGGAATACCGTCGGCATTGGCAATTTCAATGACACGGTCAGCTTGCCATTTTGCTTCTTCTATGGCTGCCCCGTGCTTAATATTGGCTTGATCTTCTGATACGGCCAAAAAGGTTAAAAATACCGAGCCTGCAATCAGTGCCCACCAAAATCCTACATTGAAATTATGCCCCACTTTACTCTTCCCGATAAAGGGTTGCAAAAACATCCACAGGACGAGAAACACAGGGATGATCACTGCACCCCAAAATGCCGGAACATACTTGAGGAGTTGGAATAAAAAGAGAAAGTACCATTCCGGACGAGCAGGGAATTCATTAGACGGATCTGCAGGGGGTCCAAGCGGAGCTCCATGGAAATAAATGGTGAGGGTTACAACCGCCAATAAAATAGCCAGGCAGGCAACTGCGTCCTTCAGTACTTGATCCGGCCAGAAATAGGAATCTCGTTTGGGCCTCGGTTCTTTTACATGAATTCCATGTTTCCGGAAAAGATAAATATGAACCACAACCAAGCCAACTAAACTGGCAGGAAGCACTCCGGCATGTAAGGCAAAGAATCGAGTTAGGGTATGATGTCCGTACTCCGCTCCTCCCACTACCACCTTTTGAATCATAGGACCGATGAGAGGAACTTCAGCCATTAGGTTGGTAGCCACCGCCGTGGCCCAGTACCCTTTTTGATCCCATGGCAATAAGTAACCGGTTAAAGACAGAGCCAGGGTAACCCCCATCATCATGATACCAAACCAGAAATTAAGTTCCCTTGGTGCTTTATAGGCACCGTCTATAACCACTTGCATCAGGTGCAGAACCAGCAAGACGATCATTGCTTGTGCCATGTAATGGTGAACACCCCGAAGGAACCATCCACCCGCGACTTGATATTCGAGGAAGTATACACTTTCCCAGGCGGTTTGCGTGCTCGGGCTATAAAACATCCAAAGCAAGGTGCCGGTTACTACCTGTGTGAAAAAGACGAAGGTTAGGCAACTTCCCCATACATAGCGCCATCTTGCTCCACCAGGCACTTTTTCATAAAGAGCTTCTTTGACCAGTCCACGAATGCCGGAGCGGTCATCGATCCAATCCATGATTCCCTTGATCATATCGGTACTTTTTCGGAAATATTAGGGCGGAAATGTTGAAAGCGAATCCATACCGTTCCGTCTTCCACCTTGGTATCCATGGTGTCCATGCCTCGGGGACTTGGGCTATTTTCAGTGGTTACCGAACCATCCAAGGCGAAAGTACTGTTGTGGCATGGGCAAAAATAGTCGTTGGTATTCTTGCGATAATCAATTGCACATCCGAGATGCGGGCACTTTAAATTAAATGCGGTTACCTCTTTTCCATTACGAGCTAAATAAACAGCACCAGCAGGAATATTGGTGTAGGTTGTCCATGCATCGCGCACTTTGGCAAGGATGACTTCAAATTTGGTGGGTGTGCCGTTTTCGGGTAGGGTATTTAATCTGGTTATTTTAGTCCATGGTACTTCTGCCGTGCCTGTCTCCTTGGTCGCGGGATCCATCACACTCGGTATCCCAGAAGCAAGAGGGAAAAGAGCACAGGCAGCAGAAGCTGCAATCGTGGAGGTCACGATAAATTTTCGACGACCGTCGTTACTTTCTTCGGAAGAGGTGTTATCAGGCATACCTAGGCAATAGGTTAAGAAACTTACTATTACCCATGATTTTCATTGGGGCGAGAATGAAATCTCTACTTTTAAATCATCAATTTCTTGACCGCATGGTGTGGTTCCACCCCGGTTAAGCGGAAATCAAGACCTTGGAAGCGGAAAGAGAGTTGGCTGTGATCGATACCCATCAGTCTCAGTATCGTTGCCTGAAGATCATGAACATGGACGGGATCCTCGGTTACATGAAAGCCAAGCTCATCGGTTTGCCCAAGAGTGATTCCGGGTTTGGTTCCTCCGCCCGCCATCCACATGGTGAAGGCCTGAGGGTGGTGATCACGACCGCCGCTGCGGTTTAAGGCGGCACTGGCTTCCACCATGGGAGTACGTCCAAATTCGCCACCCCAGACAACCAAGGTGTCCTCTAGCATGCCCAGTCTCTTAAGATCCTGAACCAAGGCGGCACTCGCCTGATCCACTGCTCTTGCCTGATTTTTTACATTCCCTTCCACATTGTTGTGGGCATCCCATCCACTGTGGTAAAGTTGAATGAAGCGGGTGCCCCGTTCGGCGAGTCGACGGGCAAGCAGGCAGTTGCTGGCGAAATCGGATTTCCCTTTCTTGACCCCATAGAGATTCAGGGTTTCCTCGCTTTCTTTGTCAAAATCTATTAACTCGGGTGCCCGTGCCTGCATACGATAAGCCATTTCATAGGCTTCGATACGGGCATTGATTTCCGGATCCTCCATTTTCCGATGAGATCCTCGATTTAATTTGTTTAAAAGATCGAGGGTTTGACGCTGAGCGGTTCGGTCGATCCCCTTTGGGTTTGCTACATGGAGAATGGGCTCGGTTCCTTCGCGAAATGGCACGCCTTGATGTTCGGAGGGGAGGAAGCCGGAGCCCCACATCGCGGAACCACCACTTAAGTTGCCCCCACTTCTCATCACCACAAATCCGGGTAGGTCATCGGCTTCGCTGCCAATTCCATAACTCAGCCATGAACCCATACTGGCACGGCCGGGAATGCCGCTGCCCGTGGTCATGAACAATTGGGCAGGTGCGTGGTTGAAGTGATCCGTGTGTATCGACTTTACGATGGTAAGGTCGTCCGCGATCTTGGATAGATAAGGGAGGCGATCCGAAAATTCCGCACCGGACTGGCCGTGCTTGGCAAAAGGAAATCGGGGTCCGAGAACGGCTGCATCGGGTTGAATAAACGCATACCTTTGTCCTTTAATCACCGACGGGGGAATCGGTTTTCCTTCGATTTCCTTAAGTTTAGGCTTGTTGTCGAAAAGTTCGAGCTGGCTCGGTGCCCCTGCCATAAATAGGTAGATTACCCTTTTTGTTTTAATCGGGAAACGCATGAAGTTTGGAGTGCCGGTTGCACCAAAGGTTTCATTAGCAAGGAGGGACGCGAGGGCGATCTTGCCAACTCCTATACCACAGTCCTGGAAGAAATGGCGACGGGTACGATGAAGTAATGGATGTCTGATCATGGTTTGGTGATAGCTTCGTCTAAATTCATAATGGCCCGGGCAAGGAGCACTTTACCTGCGAGTTCAGGTGTGGCTTTCAGGGTTGCGGTAATTTCTGAAGGTTTGATCTCTCCGTTTTCTAGGCGTTGGATTTGCTGTTCGTAATAAGCTCGCAGGGCATCCGTTTCGGATTGTTTGGGAGGCCGGGTAAGAAATCGGCGAAACAGGGAATGAATCGGATCGTCTTTGCTTTGATGAACTTCTTCTCCTGCAGAACGGGCAAGTTCAAGATACATCTCGTCATTGAGGAGGGTAAGGGCCTGAAGAGGGGTATTACTACGGTCACGCTTGGCCAGGCAATTTTCTCCAGAGGTTCCATCAAAGGTCATGAATCCAGCAAAAGGCGCGGTACGTTTAATAAAAGTGTAGATCGAACGACGATATCGGTCTTCGCCTTTGGATGCATTCCAACTCTTGTTACCGAATGCATGAGCCAAGACAGTAAGTGGCTGAGGAGGATAAACCCCTGGTCCATACATCTTGCCTGATAATTTTCCACTCGCTTGAAGCATGTGATCTCGAATTAATTCACCAGATAAACGGAAGCGGGGCCCACGGGCCAAGAGTCGATTTTGGGGATCTTTTTCAAGAAGGGAGGGGGATGCCTTGGAATTTTGACGATAAGTGGAACTGGTGACGATCAATCGATGTAACTTTTTCAGGGACATTCCCTGCTTACGAAATTCCATGGCCAGCCAGTCCAGGAGCTCAGGATGATCCGGTGCGGGTGCCTGGGTACCGAAATCACCACTTGTCCGAATCAGGCCATAACCAAAAAAGGATCGCCAGGCCCGGTTGACAACGACCCGGTCACCTATTGGGTTATCCGTGCTTACCACCCAATTTGCAAACTCCATTCGGTTCGTTGGTTCCTTACGATTTTGTAATTCAAAAATTTTGGGAATACCAGGGGGTACTTCGTGCTTAGGGCTGGTGTATTCCCCCCGATGTCTCAGTTGGGTCGTGCGGGGATTATCCTTCGGGCGTTCAAGCATCACCAGAGTATGATTGGGGCGGGGTATCCGGTTCCTTAATTGAGTGATCGGGTTTGGCTTCTTGGTAGACCTTTCTTGTGGAAGGTTGAGGGTTCCCCATGGCTCGCTCTTGTATTTTCCAACAACAATTGCTGGTTTTGCGTCGGGGAGAGACTGGGAGTGCCAGTCCTTTGACTGCGGATTAGGAAGTTGGCTGAGATGTTTCCAACTCGCATCGGTTGTTATGTATTGGTTTTTTCCTCTTTTTGAACGGAGCGAAAGTTGGGCAATCAGGCCGGCAGGTCCGCCATTATTTGAAGCAATCGCAGTTAGGTAGTTGGTGCCTTTGCGGAAATGTTTCTTTACCGTCGAAATCACAGGTTTACTCCATAGATCGGTGGAACCAATGGGATTTCCATTAAGGAAGAATTCTACTTTGTCATCACAGGTAAAGAATATCTCTGCAGTTTCAGGAATATTCTTCAGATCGAATTGTTTGGAGAAATAAAGAGTCTCCTCGGGGCGGTTCCCTTTGGCAGTCCATATCCATTGGATATTTTTCTGAATTGCTCCGGGTTTTGCAGGGGAGGGCTTTTCCAGGAATACTTTTTCCAGATAAATGGAACGGAGTTGAGTTATGTCTTCTGCTGAGGCTTTGTCTCGAAGGCTGAGGATTCGCTCGGCTTCCACTCCGATCTTCGCAGCTTTGGGCTGCTTCTTACTTGAGGTAGCAGAGATCCGGAAACGTCCAAGGCTGGCTACAAAGTGTCTTTCAAAAAGCAGCGAGACGGATAGGGATTTATTTGCTGGATGAGGCTTAGTGAGCGGAAGGATAATATGGTTTGCTTGACCGATGGCGGAACTCCATCCAGAAGACCCATCCTGATCGATTACTTTTTCAGCACCATTGCCTCCACTGGCAATGGGTTTGCTAAGTGGAATTTTAATTCCACTTGCTGTTTTGACTTCCACTTCACTGAGAAAGAATGTTCCTTTCCTGCCCTCGTAGTAGCACCTGCCTGGTCCATATCCGGGAAGGCGGTCATCAGTCAGAGCTTCGAGACGAAGGGCTGTAATCGGTCGATCACTAGTAAAATTCAGGTCGAATACATCACGCTTGGTCACATCACCTGAAGAATAAATGGATCCATCATCCATAACTTCGAGTTTCGGCAGGTTTGATTTCATGGAGGTTGGACGGATCGTTTCCCACGGAGTTGCATTTTCAGATTCGGATTGATGCCATTTTACAAATTCCCGTTCAAAAGCAGTATCGCTGTTTTGAAGATCAACGATTTTGTTTGCGATTTGTTTTTCCAGATCGGCTTTAACTTTTATTTGTTCGTCCGAATAAAGTAGCAGATCGGGCTCTTCGACATTGTCCAGCAGGCTCATTAAGCCGAAGTATTCATCGTGGGTGATGGGGTCATATTTGTGGGTGTGACACTGGGCACAGCCGGTGGTCAGCCCCATCCAGACCGTACCTGTGGTGGCCACCCGGTCGACAGCGGCGTAGAAGCGAAATTCAAGGGGGTCGATGCCACCTTCTTCATTGAGTTGGGTGTTACGATGAAAACCAGTGGCAATTTTTTGATCGTCGGTGGCGTTCGGTAGCATGTCTCCGGCGAGCTGTTCGATGGTAAACTGATCGTAAGGCATATCTGCATTTAAGGCCCGAATTACCCAGTCTCGGAAAGGCCAGATATTACGTGGGCGATCCTTCTCGTATCCATTGCTGTCAGCATAGCGGGCAAGATCCAGCCACTCTCTTCCCCATTTCTCTCCGTAATGAGGAGATTGAAGCAATTGATCGACTAGTTTTTGGTAGGCATCGGGCCGATTGTCAAAAATGAAAGCATCGGCCTGCTCTGCAGTGGGGGGCAAGCCAACGAGATCAAGATAAAGTCTTCTGACCAGAGAATACTTATCCGCTTCCGGAGATGGTTTCAGGTCATGTTTTGCGAGGTTGTCGGAAATAAACGCATCAATGGGGTTACGATTCCAGCCTTTGCGACCCGTGGGTATTTTGGGAGAACTGGGTGGAACAAAAGCCCAGTGCTTTGCATATTTCGCCCCGTCCTTAATCCATCGATCAAGCAATTCTTTTTCCTGCTTGGTGAGGGTGGTATGGGATTCGGGGGGAGGCATGATTTCATTTGGATCATCTGAATGGATGCGGTAGTGAAATTCACTTTCCTCGATCTCACCGGGAACGATCACATCGTTCTTAAGGGCGTCTTCCCGAATATCCAGTCGAAGTTTCGCTTTCCGACCCTTTTCGTCCGGCCCGTGACAGGAATAGCATTTACTGGCGAGCAGGGGACGTACATCCCGGTTGAAATCAACTGCAAACAAGACATGAAAGTTTACAAAAAGTAAGGAGGTGAAGCCGGGAGAGAGTCGGAACATAACTAATACCTATCTATTGTTACAAACTTTGACACTACTTTTTTTGTACATAGTATGCAAACCTTGACTTACAATTCCAACTTAAGAGTAAAGGCTTCTATACTCATATCCAATGGTTTTAATTTCGATTGAAAAAGCCTTTTGAATTCTTCGAACTACTCATTCCAATCTTGCTCTTTTAACTGGGTTTTTGAGGGCCCCTAAACTTGTATGCTTAATCTTTTTTAACTTCTTGAGAATTTAATCTTGGTAAGACTTCGGCGTTAATTCTTTTGGTTATATTATTCGTGACTACTTTACGAAATCCTTCATTGCTGATCGAGTTGGCCCATTGAATCGCGGCATCTGGGTCACGACGAACAAGGCCGTGAGCAAATCCATTAAGGGCAAAGTCTCTTTGCCAACCGTCTTCCATGGCATTCAATTCGGCGGCTGTGATGTTGGGATCATGCCCATTTACTCCACCTGCAAGCCTAGCGTATGCAGATGATAGGGCGGATCTTTTGGCTTTGGCGGAGTCCAAAGAATTGGCAAACTCGACTGCCTCCAAAGGGTTGTTATCAAAAACACCACTCTCAATAACCCGCTGGGCCGTTCCTGCTTGTAACTCTGGTTCCTTATACCCAGCCACCCATTGTGCCAGTGTGTCTTTATCCTTTCCCCTGATGACCCGTTCAGTAAATTCTCGCATTAAGGATTCTGCCTTCTTTTTATTTTTGTTGAGAAAGTGATCGATCAAATCGTTGGTGCTCTGAACTTGTGCTTGGTCTATCTTAGCTTCCGAGCTTCGCAGGATCTGATCGATCATACCACTTGAGAATTGATCCATCAGAGGAATTTCCCGGGAGTTGGTCTTTTCCAAATAATTTTGGACTTCGGGGGATCTAAGGTCCAAGTCGGTATAATAATCAAACATCTCCTGAGGACTTGCTTTGGCCCAGCCCTTAAGGATTTTACCGAAAGCTGGGTCTCCCTCTTTGAGGAGTTCCTTCGCGACCTCCTCGCCTCCGATTTCTCCGACTTTCATCCAGAATCTATTCTGGAAATTCTTATTTGAAGGTAAGCTTTTTTCTTCATAAGCAAGAGCCAGTTGACCCCTTGCTTCTTTCCAGTTACTGGCTGTGAGTGAATTTAGAAATTCCTTGGGCGATGTGTTTCCATTCAAGAAGATATCGAGTTCTTTTTTCCAAGTGGGGGCAGCATCCGGGTCTACTTGATCAGGTGGCAGCAAAGATGGAGCAACATCATCTCTGGATTCTTGGGGAGAAGGACTTTCCAACTTTGTGATCGATGGTTGAGGCACCGATTGATTGTACTCATAAGGCTGGAAACCGGTCTTTTTTTCCACTTCAATGTCTTTGGATAATTCGGCTATTAAGTCCTCGGTTTGCCTAATGAATTCCCTATCTGGATGAAAATTATGGATTTCTTTATCTGGGTTGGAGAAATAATAAAGCAGAGGGATTCCTGGCACAAAGGGAGCGATCCATACCATTTTTTTCCAACTTTTTTTCACAGATAAAAAAGTATGAACTGATATTCTTCAGGTCAAACCTGAGATAAGGGAGAAGTGATTTTTATTCCCTAGCATTCAAAGAATCATGCGATTGATTTACAGTGGCAAAATTGAAGTTAATTGGGAACCATGGCACTCAAATGAGTCGACCAATCGTCGCAAAATATTACTTGTACAAAGAAGTTTTTAGAAGGGTGCGGTCAGGAAGAGCCACAAAAAAATCTAAAATTTAAAATGAGACTGAAAAGTTCTGGAGTGAACCAACCGGTTTGTGCTTTCTTTTAATGTCATCAACAAGAAATTCTGCATCTTCTGCAACACTCAGAAACCTACCTGAGCCCCAAGTATTCAGCCAATTTAGACCCAAGAAATAAACCCCATATTCATGGGTTATTCCTCTTCTGTGAATTGGTCGCCCACGATTGTCGAGGCAATCAATCTTTAACCATGAATAATCTGGCTTGAAACCGGTACACCATAGAACTGAAGTAATTCCTTCCTTTGTCATGTCCAAACTTTCAGTTTCATTTGAAGGTTTCCACTTTTTAGTAAAGATGGGTTTCTCCGGAGCATCAATTCCTTCAGACTCAATGTAATCATCGATCATCCGGCAAATCTTCAAGTAGCTTTCATCAGCTCGGTCGAGATTTTCTTCCAAATTAGGTTCAAAGAAAATACGATCATTATCAAAATTGGAAACCGTTCCGTAGAGTTTTAAGCCTTTCAGTGCAAATTCCCTCAGGTCAATTTCATGTCCCCCGTTTCTTCCAGACAAGTAATGATTTGTTTTCGCTTCTGTTTGCTTAGGATCGGGTTGTTGTTCGATGGTTTTCGAATATTCTCCTATTTCGTATAACCAGTCTGTCGCATCACGACCGCGGTAGATCCGGGGACTTCTTGGAGCGGAACCAACCGAGAGTCTTACATCCCTGCCCTCTATCCAAAGATCTTCCATCATCTGCACACCAGATTGACCGGTTCCAATAACCAAGCAGGTGCCGTCGGGTATATCGGACGGATTTTTGTAAGATTTCGAACTGACTTGTACAATATCCGGATTGAGATTCTTGGCGAAGTCAGGTTTCAATTGTAAATCATAGGAGCCGGTTGCCAAGATCACAAAGTCGGCAATCCATCGAGTTTTAGAGGTATTAATTAAAATTTTACCGTCTGAGCAACGGTCAACACCCGTAACTCGTACACCCTCTTGAATTGGAGGCTGAAAGGAATTTGCAAACCCTTCCAAGTAGTCGACTATATCATCTTTGGCCATGTAGCCATTTGGATCATCCCCTCTGTAATGCCATTCAGGTAAGCGACATTGCCAGTTCGGGGTAACAAGGCAGAAACTGTCCCAGCGATCTTTTTTCCAAGAATGAAAGCGCTTTGAGCGTTCCAAAACAACATGGTCAATGCCATGCTTGCACAACTGATGGGATGCGGAAAGACCAGCCTGACCCCCTCCAACCACAACTACAGTTGTTTGTTGTGTGCTGCTATCTTTCATCATTCCAATGATAGGCAGTCCACACTTTGGTCGGGTGTGAAAGATTTGGCGGTAGCGAGGATTTTGTCAAGTTGGCTCTCGGCGGAAGTGCAACGAAAACCATATTTTTTCAATACACGCTCGGAAGCCAAGTTTAAGGCCTTAGTGCTCAAATCAACAAAATCATTCAAGCGATAGGACTCTCCTTGTTCTATGAATTCAAAGATGACAGTGGAGGGCGAATAGCAATCTTCGACCTTTCCATCAGGCCACCTAACTTTGAACATGACTTCAGGCATAATGTTATTAACTAAAGTCCAAGATATGGATTAGTGGAGTGATTCCAAACTAAGTGACGATCATCTTTTTCAATCAATTGCACCGAGGATCCTTCCACAATTTTCCCCACTTCACAGGCATTGATGTTGCGATTGTGAAAAGCAGATAATACGGCGGGCACATTTTCCCTACGGACGGAGAGTAAAAAGCCAAAACTTGGAAAAGCAGTCATCCATTTTTCGAGGTTGTCTTCCGGGTATTTGAGAGAAAGTGGATTGATTTCAATCCCAACCCCAGAACATTCGGCAAGCATGATGGATGTGCCAATTATTCCACCCTGGCTAATATCCTTTCCCGCAGTCAACAATTCATTCTCTGCCAGAGTTGGTAGTATTTGATTGTCTTCTTGAAGCTGTTCGGGGTCGGCGTCCAAAAAAGATGCAAAATTCTTACTTTTGCCAACATAAGAGCCACGCTGATCAATGGCCGCAATCAGAATTTCTCCAGGGGAAGCCCTGAAACTGGTTATCAATTTTTGGGCTCTTCCAAAGATAGTTGCGGCTAATTGAGGTCGATCCGTTTTGAGATTGGTATGACCCCCCAAAATCGGAACTCCGTAAGTTGCCGATGCCTCCCGCATACCTTGAAGGATCTTCTTGGCACAATTTTCATCCGGTGCCCAGATTGCATTGGTCAGGCCCGTTGCTCTTCCTCCCATCGCGAGAATATCTGAAAGATTCACCATCACCGCACACCATCCTGCGAACCAAGGTTCAGCCTTTACAAATTCATTCATGAATCCTTCCATGGCAATCAACTGCCAGCCATTTCCATCTTGGATTGCGGCAGCATCATCTCCTGGAAAACCAATACTTTTTCGGGTTAAGCCTAGTTGTGAGCAAGAAAAATTAATTGAAAGTTTCCCGGTTACATCAGGACTTTGGGCAAGGGAAGAAGCAAGGGAGGCAAGGCCGGTCATGCCGCCCTTTTTTTTGTCAGGGTAATCCAGCCTCGCTTTGGGTCAGAAACGGAGTCAAACGCAGATAACTTTGCTTTCATTTTCATGTGGGTCTGACCGTGGATGTCGAGACTTTCGACCTCGTCCCAATTTAGCTTCTTAAAAAGTGGAACATTCCGCAACTGTACATGAGCGAGAAAGAGATTGCATCCATGCATAATCGCAGTGCCAACAGCAAATCTGATAAGTTCGGGACCTAATCGGCCTACTCTACGATAGCGAGGAGAAACGGTAAGACGCGAACCCCACCAGACTCCAATTTCTGGCTGATGAATCCTAACAGTTCCAACAACTTCATCTTCTTCCGATGCCAGAGTGGATACGGCAACAATGGGTATCATATCCTCATCAATTTCATCCCGGTCATGGTGGTTGAAAATTCCTTGCTCTTTGACAAAAGTATCGAAACGAAGTCGAGCGGAGGCTGAAACTTCCCAAGGACGAATTGCTTGTCGGACAATGAATTCGGGGCTAATGAATGATTTGGGTTTTTCAATTAACATGCCAGGGATTCTTTCATGCTTAATTTTTTTATTCTTTCAAACGCAGACAAAGCGGAGCAGGCTCCACAGCGACCGCAACCTGCCTTGATTTTTTCGGAACCCATGTTGGATTTTTGAATCATTTTGGCCAATGGTTCGAGTACCGATCGCATAAAGTGAGGTGTGGGGGGGGAGTGACTTTCGAGTGGAGTTCCGCTAACCGGCACAAACGGTACAACAAATGGGTACACCCCAATGGAAGTAAGTCTTTCACAAATCTCGAGAATTTCTTCCACTGTATCTCCCAAACCCGCAAGAATATAAGTGGAAACTTGACCCCAGCCAAAAATGTCTACCGCATAGGAAAAACTTTCAAAATATTTTTCCATGGGTACCTGCGATTTACCAGGCATAATTTTCTTTCTTAAATCCGGATTCACTACTTCGAGATGCATACCCAAACTGTCTATGCCAGCTTCCTTCATTCTGATGTGCCAAAGGTTATCCCGCGGAGGCTCGCATTGGGCTTGCAAAGGGAGATCAACGGCAGATCGAATGGCAATGGCACATTCAGATAAAACTTTTGCACCACGGTCTTCCCCAGGAGGGGTTCCCGTGGTCATGACCATATGTTTGACGCCATCTAGTAAAAAAGCCGCCCTAGCAACTTCAGCAAGTTGTTCAGGGGTTTTGTGGGCAATGGTTCTTCCCGCGGCAAGGCTTTGGCCAATTGCACAAAATTTGCAGGTTTTCTGACGGGATTTGTAGCGGATACAGGTTTGTAAAACCGTTGTTGCAAGCACATCCTTGGAATGCAGTTGCGCAATTTGCCCGTAGGGAACTCCGTCTGCGGTTGATAAGTCCAAAAATCTTGCCTTTTTAGGAAATTGAATTTCAGAAAAGAACTCTCCATTTTTAAAAACCCTTGCAGTTCCTTTTTTGTCAGGAGAATCGGCAACATAGGGAGATTCAAAAGCTGTGGCCGTGTGAACTGGAATCATAACGGTTAACCCATCGATCGTGAGTGCCTTGTGATCGGTGGGTCCCGCACCACCTCTTCGGCTTTCCGCTCCCACTCCCGGATTCAAAAGCCGAATTCCGTGAGTTTGTAAATCGGTTATGATTTCAGCCGCTAGCATGGAGATAAGGGTCAAAATGAGTTGAATCCGAATCCTCGCCAAAATGATCATCAATCATCCTGCGGGTCGCAGAGGGAGCGATATTGTGATTTAAGGAGAGGAGATCGGGGCGGGCATAATGTCCAACGGAATCCAGCATTCTTTTGCGCTTGGTAATAAGATTAAAGTCAAGGTCAGCGTACAAAATTCCCTCATCTCTTGTAATGGGGGGAACGAGGTGTCGACCTTCGGGTGAAATAATGCAAGTCATGCAACCGTCTCGAATCGCTTTTTGCATAGATTCATCCGGACAAATTGTCTTAATCTGTTTTTCCTTTAGCCAGCCAGTCGCGTTAACCACAAAGCAACCAGACTCAAGAGCATGATGTCTCATCGTTACTTCAATTTGCTCGGAAAAGATAGGTCCCACCATGCTCCCTGGAAATTGGGCAGCATGAATTTCCTCGTGCTGAGTCATAAGGGCGTAACGGGCGAGGGGATTGTAGTGCTCCCAGCAGGCGAGCCCTCCTACGCGACCACAATTGGTATCCACAACTTGAAGTCCCGCACCGTCACCCTGCCCCCAGATCATTCTTTCATGGAAGGAAGGTGTTATTTTTCTTCGTTTTAATAAAAGTGTACCATCCGCATCAAAGAATAATTGGGCGTTGTATAGAGAACCATGATCACGCTCGTTGATTCCAACCACGGCTACCAATTCCAACTCCTTACATTTCTTTGAGATTAACTGCGTTTCATCCGAGGGAACTTCAACGGCTTGGTCATAAAGTGCCAAATGGTCTTTTCCCTGTTTAACTGGGGGAGAGATGAAAGAAAAGTATGGGTAGTAGGGTATGAAAGTTTCAGGAAAAACTATAAAATTAGCACCATTGCGATGAGCCTCGTCCATCGCATCAAGAACAATATTAGTGGTTGAAGACCGACTAGAAAGGTCAGGTGCAATTTGAGCTGCAGCAGCTTTAATCATCTCAGATTAAACAATTGTGGACACTGAGAGTTTTGAGTATACATGGCTTAGACTAGCCAAGATTCGCTTCTAGACTAGACTGTCCATGTGTCCACAATAAAGGCGTTGTCACGAGCGTGGATCAGACTTAAATCAAGAACATCTTGAGGAGCAATTGGGATAATACCAGGGACAAGCGAGGGTTCACCGTGACCATATAGAGCCTGAAGGGCAAATCGGCAACAGTATACTTTCCCACCTTCGCTCATGAACTTCTTTAAATTATCTGCAAAGTTTTGGTGTCCTGGAAAAGCGGCATCCCCAAGCGTTGGAAATCCGCGTTGTAGACCGAGGGTAACTCCAGGACCATAAAGAAGAATTGAAGTTTCGAAACCTTTACGATTCAGGCGTATGGCATTAAGCATGTTGACCAAACCAATAGATCCTTCAAAGGCAACGGTGTGAAACTTGACCAGTGCTTTTTGGCCTGATTCAGCTTGAACATCCTCAAATACTTTTTCTTCGTAGTCGACGAAACAATCTCCGTCCTTGTGTTTTTCCATGGTTACTTCTGGCATGATAAATTCTCCAATAATTAGGGTTGTTTTACAATTTAGGATGGAAATTGCAATTATTGTGCCAAAGAATTTTAGATAGCAAAAATGCATACTCCTTTCCTCAAGTTTTATCTTATCTAATAATCGCAATCTAAAAAACTCATGATTGCGATGTGGTTTGAGACAAATCACAAACCTAATTTTTCGAGTTATGAAAAAATTATAACAAGATTATACTCAATTGCCCTTGATCTTTTGTAGGATGGGGTTCCCGGTTTACAGAGATCAATAGGAAAATTTTATTGGATCCGTTGAGGCTTGAGTTCGCCATCATTGGTTACAAGAAGTAGAGCATTTTCTGCTTCCAATTGCTCACTCATAAGGTGGATCATTTCATTTACTTTTGAACGATTGCTAAGGGCAAGGTTGTTGGCCTCGAATGGATCCCTTGCCAAATTAAAAAGTTCATATTTGGGGAGGGGATCTTTGCTTTTCCTTTTTCCCCCACTCGTGAGATAGCGGTAGATCAGTTTCCAGTCTCCCTTCCGATATGAAGTGAAATAGGAACTCCGGTGTGAATGGGGAAAATGACACATGAAGTGATCAGGTCTTTCCTTGTTACTCTTTCCTGATAGCTGGGGAAGCAAGCTAACGCCATCGACTGGATGCTTGGCTGGTGAGCTTGTGTTGGTAGCATCCAAGATGGTGGAATATATATCCATGACGGTCCCGATCTGCTCGTGATGAAGATGATTACGGGCGATCTTAAAGGGGTTTGCATTTCCTGCCCTTGCCCAACTGGCAATGAAAGGAACCCGCATGCCACCTTCATAGCAGGTTCCCTTTTTCCCGCGGAGAGGAGCGGAACTAAAATAACCGTAAGTGTCACCGAGCGGTCCGTCGGATCCATTATCGCCGACTAAGAGGATGAGAGTATTTTCGTCCACACCCTTATCTTCAAGATGATCCATAAGATCACCAAGTGATTTGTCGATTCCTTCAATCAGAGTGGCAAAGGCTTTGGCAGGGCTCGGTTTTTTCGATGTTTCGTAATTCTTGATAAACCGAGGATCGCTCTGAAAGGGGCTGTGTACGGCATAGTGGGACATGTACAAAAAGAAGGGCTTTTCCTTTTGAAGTGAGCGGGTGACAGCTTTCTTTGCCTCCAAAGTGATGGCCTCGGAAAGAAAGGTGTCGGTCTTATGATATTTTTCCAGCCCAGGGACGGCTCTTTTCTTTCGTTTTGGATTAAGGTTCCCGTATCCATCTTCGCCAAAATAACTGCCGGGGGCACCAAAAGAACAGCCCGCGATATTAATATCGAATCCAAGTTTGGTGGGGTCTTCGCCTTCATGACCGATGGGGGCAAAGTGTGCTTTACCAGCAAAGATAGTATGGTAGCCATTGGACCGAAGAACGGAGGGTAGGGTAACATCCTTGGAAGTCAGTCCTTCCCATTTCCAATCTTTAGGTCCGGCATTTTTACTTTCCGGACTGATGAATTGAGTAACCCGATGTCTTGCGGCATTTTGTCCCGTCATGATGGAAGCCCTTGTGGGAGAGCAGACAGACTGGGCATAAAACTGGGAGAAGCGGACTCCCTGCTTAGCCAACCGTTCCATATTCGGCGTACGGTACCAATTATTGAGGGAGTGCTTTTGAGGATTGCCTTCCTCATTAGCAAGCATGGGCACAGAGGTATCCATTAGACCCATGTCATCGACTAAAAAGAGAATGATATTGGGCTTTTGTTCGGAAGATAAATTTAAGCAAAGTAAGAAACTGCTAAGGCAAAGAAAAAAAACCCTCTTCATTTTCGGCTCCTTATTCCCACTTGGTCAGAACCTTGCGTTCTTTGACTGGCCACCATTTTCCGATCTTGTCGGCGAGCCTTGCCACCACTTTCGGATTTTGTTCGGCCAAATTCTTTTCTTCCTTGGGATCTTGAAGCAAATTGAATAATTGAGGCCGTTTTTCTTCCCTTGGATGGGTGGTTTTATAGCGGTTAACCTCCCCGTCATAGGTAAGCAATAGTTTCCATTTTCCTTCGATGGTCCATCGGAAGAGGAGCGATTCCTCCGGGTTCTCGACATCTGCGATGTCATGAGCGAAACTTTCTCCCAAGATTCCATTTCGTTTAATAGGCTTTTCAATTTTTAAGTTTTCAAGAAGGTTTAATCCGGGCAAATTTTTTGGTATGCGAGCACCAGTTGCGGCGAGAACGGTCGGGAAGAGATCAATCGAAGAGACCACATCTTTACGCTTTCCGTTTTTCAAGTCTCCGTTGGGCCAGGAGAACATGATGGGTGTGCGAATGCCTCCTTCATACGGGGTTTGCTTTGACCGGGGAGCATATCCGTTCTTTTCCGGATTTTGGATCCAGCCGTTATCGGTAACATAAACGATAATGGTATCTTCCCGCAGGTTCCTTTTTTCTAAAATATCAATAAGCTGACCGCAGGTCTCATCGAACCATGTACACATTGCATAGAACTTTGCTATGGAAACGGGAAGTTCGAGTTCGCTGTAGGGTTTAAGGAGGCGTTCGGGGGGGTTATGTGGCGTGTGGGGAAGGAAAACCCCGTACCATAAGAAGAAGTTTTTTCTCTGTTGTATTGCATGGTCCACAAAATCTTCAATTGGTTTTAATCCATCCCTGCCGATTTTAAGCCCATCATCTCCATGTCGTCCTCTGGGTTGAGGGAACCCACGGGTCATTCCATGCGTAAATCCCCCATGCTTAAAGTTTCCTTCCCACCATTTTCCACTCTGGTGGCTGAGGTAGCCCTTTTCACCAAGTAAATTGGGTAAAGTTTCAAAACGATTCAGATAGGAGATCAGCTGTGCTCTCTTTTGATTGTAGTTTTCTCCGTCCTTTGGAGGGTAGTTTTTCGGAGACGGATCATTCCCGGTAACTCCGTGTTTATGCGCGTATTGACCGTTGATCAAAGTTACCAGCGAAGGTCGGCAGAGAGCGGTGGGAACATACCCGCGTTCAAAAAGAACACTTTCGTTGGCGAGTTTATCCAAGTGGGGAGTTTTTATATGCGGGTGTCCCATAAAACCGTAGTCGGTCCAAGACTGATCATCGGATATGATGTAAAGAACATTGGGAGATTTTTGAGCAGATACCCAAAGGGTTGAACCAAATATGCAGAGAAAGCTGATGAGTTTTTTCATTGGTAAAAGGGATGATGTAGGATTGAATTTCAAAACTATTTGGCGAAGAGTTGGTGATCCGAATTACCACCGGCAATCAGATAGGCCATCAAATCCAGAATATCTTCTTCGTCCATGGTGTTCAGCAGTCCCGGAGGCATCATCGAAATCGTGGATGGTTCGATCGAAGTTAAATTTTCGGCATTAACCTTGGTCACGGAGCTGGGTTGCATCATGTCGGTATTTATCCAATACTCATTGTTTCTCATGTTCATGATCCGGCCATTGAGCTGGGTTCCATCGGTAAGGGTAAAGATACTTGATCCATATTGGTCACTGATTTCTTTACCAGGATCTACAATCGATTCCAAAAGATCGTAACCTCCAAACTTTCCACCAACGGATGTCAGGTCGGGACCGACCGCTCCTCCTTCGCCACCGATTCGGTGACATGCATAGCAGCTGCCTGCCCCAAACATTTGACGGCCATTCTTAAAATCTCTCTTTCCGGGTACTCCACCGGGTACCCATTTGCCCATTTCTTTCATGGTCCAATTTTTGACAAAAGTACGGGGCTCGAATGTAAACTGGGGAGAACTGGACTGGGGTTTTGTATCAATTATCTTTTTCAGTCCTTCGGTCATTTGTGAGTCCCTAACACTGGCAATCGCATCTTTTTTAATACCACTCAGGTAGTTACTAAGACGGGCACCTCCCTTGAAGTTTCCTGCCCGGATAAACCATTTAAAGTATGATTCACGAAGTAGAGAGGTCCAGCCGGTTTTTAGATGGCGAAGATTTAGGGCATACCCGATTTGTTCCTCCTGCCCGGAAGCAACCCTTAAGAGTGCCATTCCCTTTCTTGCTGCCGATGGTGCCTGGAGGAACTGCATAATTGCAGAAAGATCCCGGTTTTCCTCCGGTGTGGATGCTGGGTAAATCTGATCGAGCCATGCGATCAGCTTTTGCTTTCGCTCTTTCCCAGGCTCACCTCCACGGGTCAAGGCAAGGGTGATGGATCGTAGTAGGTCGAGCTTTTGCTGACGGGATTGGAGATCCCTGTATTTAAATGTCATTGCCTTTTGTAACACGGTTGCACAACTTTTGGCATCCGCCCTTGCCAAGGCAATCATAGCAGCAGATGCAATGAACGGGCTTTTTTCGGAGGCTAACCGGTTCTTCCAATTTTTAACGGGCTGTTTTTCCAAAGCGACCCGGGCGGCATGGCGAATCCCTCGGTCCTGAGCAGCCAAAGAGCTCCAGATTTTGTTTAATTGGTTTTTATTCGCAGGCTTGGCTTCTCGCTGGACAAAGGATTCCAATCCTTGCCTGCGTTTTCTTGCTTCTTCACCTCCGGGTATTGATTTTGCAGGTGCGATAGATTCCTTGCCCACATAGGTTACACGATAAAGCCCGGATTGGACCTTTCTTCCACCAACGGCAACATACATCGCTCCGTCTATGGGGTTTACTAGAAGATCGGTAAGCGGGAAAGGTTGGGCACTGGCAAATTCTTCGATCTTTCCGGTGTAGGTCGAACCTTGAGGAGATAAATGTACTGCATATAATTTCCCGTATGACCAGTCACTGATGAAGAATGCATTTTGGTACTTGGCTGGAAACTTCGCTTCATAGCCGAAACTTACTCCGGTGGGCGAGCCGGGTCCCACATCAACCACCGTGCCAAAAGTATCACTGCAATAGTCCATGAATTTACCGGAACCGGTACGCCATCCAAAGTCGGATCCATCGATCACATGATTTACCCGGGTGGGGCGGTACCAGGGAGTATTCATGTCCCATTCCATATCCGCATCATAGGTAAAAAGCTCACCCTCCCGGTTGACGGCCGCATCGTATTGGTTACGAAAACCAGTGGATATAACTTCCCAGGTTTTCCCTTCGGGATCAATCTGTGCAAAATGCCCGAGCGGTGCCACAGCTCCCTTCATGAAATACTGCAGGGACGGATGTAATTGATCTTCTCCCCAAAGTTCCGGAACCCGTGAGTGGGTGTAGTCTTCAGGAAGTTGAGTCTGGTTACCCATTACCACAAAAAGGTGTTTGCCGTCTGGAGCCGGAATGATGGCATGTGGTCCATGTTCGCCACCAGTGGCGGAAAGTTTCCTGATGGTTACGATTTTATCAAACTGATCATCGTTGTTCGTGTCTAAAAGACGGAATACGCCCGCACCCGTGGCACTCGATCGCGAGTTGACCACAACATAAAGACTATCAAAAGCGTAGCATAGTCCCTGGGCATGTCCAATTTGTGGAAGTTTTTTTTGTGCATCGGTTGGGTTCCCCATGCCTGCCCGTTCCGCGGCATAGGTAATTTGCTCGATGCTAGAGGGGTCAATTTTCATGCCCGCAGCTGGAACTGGAAAGCGGAAGATCCCACCGTATTGATCACTGACAATTAGCCGGTTTTTATTATCCATGCACATCGCCACCCACGAACCTTGTTTATCCATAGGGACAGAATAAAGCAGATCAATCTTAAATCCGTCGGCTATATTTATGCGTGCGGGAGAGGTGGCTTGTCTGGCCAGTGATTCCAACTTTGGTTTGGAAGACGGTTTTGCCGCCTCTTTCTTTGGCTTTGAATCTTGGGCTTGTTCGAGAGCCTCCTTGGCATCCTTGCCGGTAAGTTTGCGGTATTTAAGTTTTTTAAATTCAACTTTCATGGGTGCACCCTGATGAAGTTGGAGACCGAGGTGGCCCTTGCTGATCGCACTGGGGTGTTTTTCCGTAATATCCACGGTGATCACATCATTGACCAAGTGAATCATACGGTTACCTACCGCCACAATACTCAATTTGTTCCATTGGGTGCCATCCAGTTTGGTTTTATCCCCAACTATTCCGAGTACTCTTACATCCTTGTCCCCTCGTGCATCCACTTTTTGCCAACGCCTGGCGATGATTCCTCTTTTGCCGAATTTTTCTCCATAAAGCATCCCGAAGAATTCCTGTTTGGGGTGTAAGTCTGCCTGGTAGCCACGCAGAACACAATCGTTGAGATCACCAACTGCTTCACTGCGGTATTGAACTCCGGAATTATTCCCCTGAAATTTTACCTGGCAGGAGAATTCAAAATCTTTTACCTCTCCACCCTTCCAGATCAAAAAGGTATTTCCATTGGTCGGTATTTCCTTGGTGGTTTCACCGACGATGGTACCGTTTTCAACTCTCCAAAATTCCTTTTTACCAAGCCAGCCGCTAAGGTCTTTCCCGTTAAAAAGATCGATATCTCCATGAGCCGAGAGGAATGAGAATAAGAATTGAGTTGTAAGCAAAAGGTGTACGAATTTATTTTTCATAGGTTGTGGAGGAGGGAAGTTAAAATAATTTAAATATTCTTAGGCATGGGCATCAGTGGGAATATGTAAACCAGCAATGGCTGATGCACTAGCTAGAGATTTTTGGAGGAAGTTTCGACGCTGGTTATCGAGTTTGAGAGAATTTTTGGAATTTAGATTCATAAGAAAGAAGTATGAATTAATGTTGATTCAATACATCATAAAAATTCCTACATGTTGCGAATAAATTCTCCTCCTTCTTGAAGCTTTATAAATCAAAGGTAAAACCCTTACCAATTCGATTGCAGAGTTTAATCTTTAAAACTCAAAATTTTTTGACTAACGGAGTATCTAGGATCGAACAAAGTCAAGGAACTTGCTTTCGACCCACCTGACCTTCGCACTAGGAATAGTCATGACCGCATCGAATCCTAGGATTCTTACCTAATCTACACTGGGTTTAGCCGGCAAAGCCTTGGGTAAATCGAAGACTTCTGATTTAGATAGCCAAATTTGTTTGCTGTCTTTTTTGGCGTGTACTCTAAGGAATCCCTCTTTGATTAAGAGGTCAATTTTCTTTCTTTGTTTAAAACCTAGGATGTGAGCAGCTTCCGCTACCTTGATCAAATCCTCATTTTCCATTTAAAAGGTAGCAATTATCTATCTTGTTTTGATTCGTACTCGGATAAAGATTTTATTGTGGCCATCTTCCGCTCTGCCTTTTTTGGTTTTATATACCACTCGCTCCATGCCACCATCCGCTTCAACGGCTGAACCATGTTGAATCGCACCATCATCGTCGGTAGTTGGGAGCCAAGTTCTCAGATCTCGACTGGTTTCAACGAGGTATTGAATGCCTTCTGTGTTGTAGGAATCCTGGTACTTTAAGAAAGTTATAAATTCATGATCTTCTTCCCCGGATGGCTTTGCCTTAATCGGTCTGGGCAGGGTATTTCTGGAATCGTTGCTTAGGGAGTCACCACCAAAGGCTCGTTCCAGAGCATTACTAATTCCATCCCCATCCGAGTCGTAATTATCGTTATCGAAAAGTGCGAGGGCTTTTTCTCCACTTATTCCTTTGGCACTCATACGATTGCGGAATTCAGTAAGCTTTCCGTCGAATCTGTCGTCCATTTTCCTTTCTTCAAAAAAGGCGGATTTAGATGGTGCTTTGATTCGAATAGTCCTTTCGAGTTCAGCTGCATGATAACTTCCATCAGCTGCCCGTGAGGCTTTGATCGTGATTTCAAGGTAATCCGCACCCCCAAATCCAGAAAACTTATCTCCACCGGTTGCTTTTCCGTCGGCTAGAACCAAGACGGCACTTGGCCCGGTGCCTACAATCTTAGCAACTTTATTAGGATTGCCAGTTAGGGTAAAAGATAGAGGAAGACGGTTGTTGTTAATATCTTTTGCATCGGTGTAGGCCATGAGTCCAATCGGAATCGGTTTGCGGGAAAGTGGCAGATCTCGAAGGCCTCCTTTTTCGCCTTGTTTAAAGGTGATAGTTTGTCCACTCTTTGTTGCGTCAATGCTAAAGGTCGCGTCCTTATTTGCGGTCACAAAAGCAGCACCGGAAACCACCGCACGAATTTTGACCGTACCCGAGGAAGATCCACAGGTGACACGGTTTCCAACAAGGGTGATGAGGTTACCACCACTCAGGATTGAATAGGTCGGGGTGGGGGCAATTGCTGCGTCGATCGGATTGTTGGTTAATCCATCCAGTACGATGGCGTTTAATTTAAAAACATCATTGGCACCTTTGGTACTTGGATTGTCGAAACTTAATTTTACAGGTCGTTTGACTGGAAAAGTTCGGTCCACATGGGCAGCAGCAGCATAGGTGCCGTTTCCAGCTTGGGCAGCTCGAACGGTAACTAGACCGGTTCCAGTAAAGGTTACCCTGGTACCACTGATAGTCGCAATTGTTGATCCGGATTGAATACTGAAGGTAATGGGTAGATTAGCACTCGAAGTTGCATTCAGATCAAGATGTTGTCCCATTTGTTGACTCGGTATTTCATCAAAAGTGATGGTTTGTGATCGTTTGCCGGTGACCTTCATGGCAAGTGTTTTCGGAGTTGCCGCCGAGAAATGACTATCTCCTGGTTGGGACACAGTGACCGTGACATTCCCATTACTCTTGGGTTTAAGAAGACCGTTGGCATCAACTTCGAGCACGGCTGAGTTACTGGAAGTGTACACAAGTGGAAGGCCGGAACTGGCATAGGATCCCACAAGTTCAAAGGGGGAGTCAAAGATCGATACGAAGGGCTTGTTGTCCGAGCTATCCACCGGCACATTGGTATGTGCCAGCGTGATGCTTTGGGTGCCCCCAAATCCAGGACGGGCAGCTTTGAAGGGGTGCCCGTTAATCAGATTGGACTGGGAACCCCATTTCCAAGCAAGATAACCTTCCATTCGACGGATTGCGTAGTCGGTGATCTCTCCGGAGAAAATGATCAACTCGTTTACACTACCCGAATAAACCTCATTGGTCCCCGAACTATTGATTCCTTTACCTAAAATTAAACTACTTGCAGATGAGGGAAGGGAGAGAGTCCCGGTAGCGTTAATCGCACTTAAGGAAAGTTTCTCACCATTGCGGTAAAATTCTCCCTTATTTAAATTGGATCCGGAAGCCCTACGGAAAGTGCCAATGGTTGTCGGTGCTACATTGAAGTTGGAGTAAGCGGATAGGGATCCGGCATTGTATTCGAATCCTCCAGCAGCACTTAGACCAAGGCTTTGATTCGCGGTACCCGCATTGGATCCGAAATGCATGAGGCGACCTGATGTCGAAGTTGCTTTTGCGGCAATCAGTATGGTAAAGCTTGGATTTCCGCTCAGTGCAGAGGGTAAAGCTTTGGACAGAAAGTCATTGGTACCATCAAATGATACCGATGGTTTTCCAGCGACTACGGTATAGCTTGGCATTTGAGTAGCGGAGCTTTGGGTTAAGTTATTCGAACTGCCTGAACGGTCTGCCCAGTTTGAGATTACTCCACTGGAGCCGCCGGAAATAAAGTCGGAGCTTGTTTCCGGTAGTCCATCCCCGTTGATGTCGTTGGCATCCAACCATAGAATCATTCCGGATAGAGAGTCGCTGTATGGGCTGTTTTCTGAGACCGTAACCGTGAAGGTCTTATTGGTTGCGGCATTGTATGTGGCATCTCCTGCTTGGCTAACCGTGATAGTTGCAGTTCCTCTGCCCTTCGGGGTCAGCTTGGCACCTCCACTGGTTACCGCGATAATTCCGCTATTGGAGCTGGAATAGGTGAGGGCCAGACCGGAATCCGCTTGGGTATCGGTGTTGCGTGACTTGAGGGCGGGAACGAATTCAAAGTCACCATTATCCTTGGTTACATTAGGAACGGTTGAAGAACCTGCATTGGTCACGATTTCTTGGTTTGCCTTGGTAACGGCGACTGACTTTGTAATCGCAGTGGCGGCTTGGAATTGTCCATTTCCTGCTTGAGTGGCGGTAATGGTCGCGGTTCCGGAACCGATTACTTTAAGGTAAGTACCATTGGTAGTTGCTGATCCTGCAGCATTTACAATCTGGGCAACTGTGGAATCGGAACTCAAATAGGTAATTGGAAGGTTGGAACTCGCGGTTGCGGTTAGGTTGAGATCAGCTACCCCAAACGCTCGATTTCCTAAGGTTTGGGTCCAGGTAATGGTCTGGGCTTGTTGGGTGTCATCGATCACGGTTAGAGGCTGGGTGATATCGGTTGCTGCCATGTAGGTTTTGTCTCCCCCTTGGCTAGCGGTGATCGTAATCGAACCTCCTTTTTTGAGGGTTAAGGTAGTTCCAGTCACGGATGCCACGGTTGGGTCGCTACTTGAGAAGCTAACCGATAATCCAGACGATGCGGTAGCACTCAAAGAATAAGTTCCGGATTGAAGGCCTGCATTACTTAATGCATTGAAGGAAATGGTCTGAGCAACCTTATCAATGGTAAGCGTTTTCTCGACTGTGGGAGCAGGGTTATAGCTTGCGTTTCCATCTTGTGAAGCTCGTATTGTGGTAACGCCTGGACCAACTATAGTAACCGTGCCATTGCTCGCGACCGTGGCACTACTGCCGGAGACCACTGCAAAACTGACTGGTAAACCGGACGAAGCGGAGGCGTTCAAATCAAAGCTCGTGGATTGAACGGTTTGGTTAGGA
>DEYT01000061.1 GCA_002364975.1 Opitutia bacterium UBA3151
CGGTCCATGCCAGATCTAGCTGATCATAACTGAGTTTTGGTGCGACCTTCGATTGCTTGGTGGTTCCGCTAAAGAGAGGATGCACCAACAAACGGATTGCACTTGAATGGGTTAGGAATGAGCCCTTTTCTTTGGTGCGCCATTCTTTACGGTAGGTATAATTACCTGCACCCATAAGGGCGGTTCCCCATTTAGCTTGCTCTTTCGTGGCAAGGTTATGAGGGAGGGATAGTCCGTGCCCAAGTTCATGAATGGTACCTCCGATGTATACGGTGTTGAATCGTCCTAAGGGGAAAGGTTCATAATCCCGGTGCTCTTTGACCTGCAGAATAATGTTGTGCGGGTCTGGTCGCAGTCCATCTACGGACAACCACTCCATATCAGCAGTGAAGCATATTCCCTTATTGTGATCTGCTCCCATTCCATAATAGGGGGAATAGATGGTAACTTTTTTCCCCTGAGTCCGGGAAAGACCGCAAACGATAAGCAGGGTTTCTTTCTCCGGGTTGATATTTTTGTTTCTTAATGCCTGAAATACTTCACTACGAATTTCCACTCCCGACTTGTAGGAGTAGGATTTATCTCCCTTACTGCCTCTCACTTTATGGATTTTGAGCATTTTATTTTCCCGTTCTAGACCCATGGATACATGATCATAACCAAGTCGTTTCATCTCCGTCCGGAAAAAGTCCTGAATATCACTCATGATACCATCCCATCGTTTGGCATAGTCTTTGAGTGGTTCACGGTCTTTGGGATGAAAATATACCACCCTTAATTTTTTGCCGGTTTCGGAAGGGGATTGGTTTCTCCAGTTGTTCAGTTCCTCAAGAATGCGGAGGGCCTTCTGGGGTTGTGATTTAAAGTCGGACCACTGAAAAGCCTCTGGGGAAGATGTTTCTTGTATTGATTTGCCAGAACTGAAAAACCCGGTTGCCATGAAAAAAGCACAGAAAAAAGGAACGAGTGCAATACGCATTTTATACACCCTATAAAGATTAAATAATTGATCGAGTATTTTTCCGCGTACACAATTATATTTTTAAGAACACCGGTGCGGACTCGACTTAAATCTTTAACTCAAACCCATGTTGAATCTTGCATTTTTGATCAAGGATTGTTTCAAAAGCCGAGCAACTTTATCCATGAAATTTTCAAAAATATTTTTTATTAGTCCTTTGATCTGTCTAATCAGCATTCAGTTTTGCTTTGGGAATGTGCCGAAAGGCTTCGAGAAGATTGACCGGGAGATTATCATTAGCACCTTAGAGGCACAGATGAAGTACGATTTGAAGAGCTTCAGCGTGAAACCCAATTCCAAGGTGAAAGTGGTTTTCAAAAACCCGGATTCCCTCCCTCACAATTTGATTATTTGCACGCCCGGAAAAAAGAAAGGCGGGGATAAGGGACAGGAAGTGATCGATGCGGTCCTTAAACTTGGAGATAAAGGAGTCGGAATGAACTGGGAACCGAATGGGCATCCAAGAATTCTTGCCAGTTCCGGAATGGTGCAACCTGGCAAAGAGGTAACTTTTTATTTTAAAATCCCGAAAGAAGAGGGAGATTATCCTTACATCTGCACCTTCCCCGGGCATTACCAACTGATGAACGGCATGATGCGAGTGAGTGCTAAAGCAAATCCGATAAGCAATTTAATTTATAAGCTTTATTATGGAGAATGGAATAAATTACCCGATTTTTCAGAACTCGATTTTAATAAAACCGGTGTTCTGACAAGCGGTCTTTTTGATATTTCAGATACGGAGACCAATGATAAATTTGGTTTTGTTTTTGAGGGCACCATTGAATGTCCCAAGGATGGTAAGTACACCTTTTCTCTTTCCTCGGACGACGGTTCGATGCTTCTCATTGACGATGCAGTTTTGGTAGATAACGATGGGGTTCATGGCACCAAAACCATGCAAGGTGCAGCCGAGCTCATGGCGGGTAAGCATAAGATTGAACTGCGGTATTTCGAAAAAGGTGGTGGTGAAAACTTGTCCGTCTTGTGGACGGGGCCAGGATTTAAAAATGTGCCTCTTTCAAAAACCCTACCCAAACCCGGTCAAATTGTGGTGGGAATGCTGATTGAACCCCCAGCGGGAGAAGCCAGTATTTACCGAAACTTTATTGATGGAGCGGGTCCAAGGGCAATTGGCGTTGGGTACGATGAGGGGGTAAACCTCGCTTTTGATGCCAACAATATGCGTCTTGCGATGATATGGCATGGAGAATTTATCGACGGAGCCAGGCATTGGATCGGGCGCGGACAGGGTTTTCAGCCACCGGCTGGAAGTGATGTGATTCGCTTGCCGGAGGGGGTGGTCATAACTGAATTGGAACAGGCAGACTCTGTTTGGCCTGGTTCAGATTATCGAACCAAGGAATTAGATTTTAAAGGTTATGTTTTGGACAAGATGCAAAGGCCCACTTTTAAATACAGCCGAGGGGGAATTTCGATTACAGATAAATCAACCCCGCTTGTCAGTACCTCCGTCGAAAAACCAGGAGCAATTCGTCGAACGCTCAAGTTTAGTGGTGAGGAAACTTCCACAAATCTTTATCTCCGACTTGCTCAGGGAAATTTTGAGAAAGAGAAAGATACTTTTTCCAATAGTGAGCTCTCACTTTCTGTAAAGGGGGGGGAGGTTTTTGCGGAAAGGGGTGAACTGCGGGTGCCAATTAAATTCAGTGGAGGAAAGTCCGAATTAAAAATTACTTATTCCTGGGCGCAGTAATTGAGTTCATCGAAACAAATTATAAATATTTACTATGAAAACTTTGATTATTCTGGTCCCTCTTTTTTACGCATTAGCTCCACAAGTAATTGCAGTAGAAGGTTCTGAATGTTTACCGGTTGAGTCCGATTATT
>DEYT01000148.1:0-14465 GCA_002364975.1 Opitutia bacterium UBA3151
CCCAATCAACAGTTGGTGCCAGCTGCGGAGTACATGGCGAACGAAATGGGATGTAAGAAATTCTACCTTCTTGGTACCGATTATGTTTTCCCTCGTACCGCTAACAAGGTTTTGAAGGCATATCTAAAGGCTCAAGGTGTTCCTGATGAAAATGTTATGGAAGAATACACTCCATTCCACCACCAAGATTATCAAACCATTGTCTCCAAGGTTAAAGAATTTGCTGCCAGCGGTGACGCCTGCATTCTCTCTACCATTAATGGAGACAGTAATGTTCCTTTTTACAAGGAATTTGCCAACCAAGGCTTAACCTCCGACGATTGCCCCATCATGGCATTCTCGGTTTCGGAAGATGAACTTCGTGCCATGGATGTTCCACCACTCGTGGGTCACTTGGCCGCATGGAATTACTTCCAAAGTGTTAAATCACCAGAAAATGCTGCTTTTGTAAAAAGTTTCAAAAAGTATTGTGTAAAGGCTGGCTTGCCCGGTGGTGCAAAACGCGTTACCTGTGACCCCATCGAAGCTGCTTATTTCGGTGTTTATGTATGGAAAGCCGCGGTCGAAAAATGTGGTTCTTTTGATGTCGATAAAGTCCGCAAAGCCGTTTACGGCCTCGAGTTTGATGCTCCAGGTGGTAAGAAGTCGATGCATCCAACCAACCAACACACCCTTAAGCCTGTCTATGTGGGTGAAATCCTTAAAAACGGAATGTTCAAAATCGTTTATGCCAGTGATGGTTTAGTTTCCCCTGATTCTTACAGTTCCTATCTGTGGCCCGACGGAAACTTCCCCAAACCAACAGGTGGACCCAACGGTGATGGAACTCTATAATAGTTTTTTAACCTAAATTGTATACGAGCGGGCTCGGATAGAGATCCGAGTCCGCTTTATTTTGTTCTAAAATCGTATTTTGAATCAGTTTTATTCAGTCTTATCATTCCTGTTGTTCATTTTTGTTTTATCGAAAGGTGCATTCGGTCAGGCAAGTGAGCAAAAAATCGATGACACTGAATTAAACTCCCTTTTAATGACCCTTGCGGTTGATGATGACGATTTAAAAGCGGAGACCATTACCTCACTGGCGAAATCCGGGGATCCAAACTTAGAAAAGTTTTTCGAATTATACCGCCAGGGTAGTGTATACAACTGGCCTGACCAAGACGGGGGAGTCCGTATCGTGGTCAACGATGAGACGGAAATGGATGATGATTTTAATGAATTCGCCCCCCTCTTTGAGCCCATAAGTGGCAAACCTTTTTTAGTGGATGGCAAACAGGCTAAGCCTGATCTTTTGGATCTGGAAGATATAAGTCCGGGTCGCTCTCTTAGAAACCTGGTAAATTCTGCCAAATTTTTACTCCGTATTTTTTCCAAGGATGAAGAAGTACGAAGTTCTGGTATTAAAAAATGCGGAGATCCCCCCTATCTTTCCGATGCGGTTCCTTTTCTGGAAGAAATGATCAATGACGAGTCCATAAATCCAAAAATTCGATGGTTGTCCCGTGAAAGCATTTCTTTAATTCAATTTTCTGGTCAATTAGAAGGAAAAGATTCCTTCAACGACCGGGTTTCTGCCCTTAAAACATTGGGTGAACTCAAAAGCCTACGAGCTAAAGCTCGAATCAAGGACTTTCAAATTAAATTAGACCAAGCCCTTGAAGACCAAAAGATTTCAGCCTCTGCCAAAAAAAAACTCGATGCAGAAATTTCCAAAGTGGATCGTAGTTTGGAAAGCCATAAAGACACCGTAGAAATGTCCGGAAACTTGTTCCGTGGAATTTCTTATGGGAGTGTTCTAATCTTAATGGCATTGGGGTTAGCGATCACTTTCGGTTTAATGGGAGTGATCAACATGGCCCATGGTGAACTAATGATGATTGGTGCCTATGTTACTTATGAAGTTCAGAATATTTATGGACATTCTCCGGACAACCCGGTCGATTCCTACTACTTTGCTGCCTTGCCCATTGCTTTCATTGTATCTGCTCTGGTCGGAATTTTAATTGAGGGGTTAGTAGTTCGCCATCTTTACAACCGTCCCTTGGAATCCCTCTTGGCGACCTGGGGAGTGGGACTTTTATTGATTCAGTTGATTCGGATTAGGTATGGGGACAACATTGGAGTCAATTCTCCTACATGGGCCCGTGGTGGGTATGAAGTAGCCCAAGACATCATATTACCCTACGCCCGACTTTATCTGATTGGTTTATGTATGGCTGCGGTGGGATTTGTCTATTTTATCCTTCGGCGTACTCGGCAGGGTATGTTGATCCGTGCGACCATGCAAAACCGGGACATGGCAAGAAGCTTGGGCGTACGAACGAGGAATGTCGACCGCTTTACTTTTGCCCTAGGTTCAGGAATTGCTGGGGTAGCAGGGTATGGATGGACTATAATTGGAGGAGTGACTCCGGACATGGGACAAACCAATTTCATTGTCGATTCCTTTTTAGTCGTGGTAACCGGAGGCGTGGGCGAACTGGCTGGGGTTTTATTCTCAGGTCTAGGTATCGGTGTTCTATCTAAAGTGATTGAACCCATCGAGTTCGGAGATTTTGTGGTCGGCCCGGTTTGGGGGAAAGTAACTTTGCTGGTTTTAATCGTTGCCTTCATTCAATTCCGCCCCTCGGGTCTTTTTGCTCCCAAGGGCCGTCTTGCCGATAAAAAATGAAACCTGTAGCTCATCCATTGGTTGAATCCAAGCGATCTCTTACTGTACTCGCGATCATTGGCTTTGTGGTTCTGCCCATTATGTATTCCATGGATGTACTAACCATTGGGCAAATCAACATGATTGGTCGTTACATGACCTTTGCCATTCTTGCTTTGGGTTTGGATTTGCTCTGGGGCTATGTTGGGATTCTCAGCCTTTGTCAGTGTACTTTTTTCTGTCTCGGGGCTTATGCGATGGGTATGCACCTTGCCCACCATGGGGGGCCGGAGGGAATCATCGATGCCAACGGGTGGAAACTTCCGGCATGTTTGTTTGTGGTCTATCCCTATGATATTGGAGAGTCCTCGGGAGATGCTTTGGTGCCTTTTTTCTGGAAACCTTTTTGGAACCTTCCCCTGACTCTTCTGTTAGGATTATTAATTCCGGCAATTTGCTCCTTTGTTCTCGGATATTTTGTTTTTCGCAGTCGGGTACGCGGAGTTTACTTTGCCATTTTATCTCAGGCGATTGCGGTTGCTGGCTGGTTGGTTTTTTGTCGCAACGATGTAAAACTCTGCGGAACCAATGGCCTGACCAGGTTCGACATAATCGCACCTGCTGAATCCCTGACCACTTTTCATCCTGAAGATGCCAAGGACCAGTGGATTGCGTCACATGATGGAGACATGGCTCAGGATTTAAATGCCGACGGTAAACTTGATCAGTTAGACTACTCCATGGCGGAGGTAGGATTCTCCCTGGCAGAACCAACGGTTCAGCTTTCCTTATACTTTATTACCTTACTTTGCTTATTTGGATCCTTTTTCTTGTGTAAATGGATTGTTAACTCCCGCCTTGGTCGGGTTTTGATTGCAATCAGGGACGACGAACCGACTTTAAATTTCTTTGGCTATAAGCCACACCAATACAAAATTTTTGCTTTTTGTATTGCCGCGGCTCTAGCGGGTTTGGCGGGCATGCTCTACATACCTCAGATGAAAATCATTACCCCGTCCAATATGGAAGCGGTGCGTTCGGTTTTGGTAGTGGTATGGGTTGCAGTCGGGGGTCGGGGAACCCTGAGGGGGGCGATTCTTGGAGCCCTTACGGTCAACTTAACTTACAATTACCTGACTTCCGAACACGATTACGGATTCTTTTCCTGGAGTCCGGATTACTGGCCGATTTTTCTCGGGGTTGCGTTTGTACTCGTGGTCTTGTTACTCCCGAATGGCTTGATTGAGGTAGTGGATCGCTTCAAGGAAAAGTTCGGAAAAAATTCGAATCCCAATTCAATTGAAAAAGCATGAGTTCGGAAGTGGAAAGCGGAACGATTGATCCAACTCTTGAGCAGGAAAACCTCTCACTAGAAAAGTATCGTAAATTTTTACCCAGTGAAGTTCAGCGAGAAATCTGGTCCAATAAATTTCTCTTATTCGTTGAAAATTTGTCGGTTTCCTTCGATGGATTCAAGGCGGTTGATATTCCACACTTTGGCATCAAGCATGGAGAATTGAGAGTAATCATCGGCCCAAATGGAGCGGGCAAGACTACTTTTTGTGACTTGGTAAGTGGAAAGACTCTGCCGTCTTCCGGAAAGGTTTATTACGACGGAAAAAATATCAGCCAAATGGATGAGTCCGACATCGCCCTGATGGGAATCGGGCGAAAATTTCAAACTCCTACCGTCTTTGACAGCCTCAGCACCTATGAAAATTTACTGCTCGCATTACCCGGAAATCAGCATTGGAAGCATAACCTCTTAAAGCGGGAATCGTCAGAGGAAAAAAATCAAATTTTAGAGATTCTTGAAAAAGTAAATCTTTCGGACTGTCGAGATATGCCTGCAAAATCATTGAGTCATGGTCAAAGGCAATGGTTGGCGATTAGTGCCCTGATTATTTCCAAGCCAAAACTTTTACTGGTTGATGAGCCTGCTGCTGGACTCACCGATCTTGAGACGGAACGAACTGCGGACTTGCTGTTGGAACTCGCTGAAGAGCATACCCTTGTGGTAATCGAGCATGACATGGATTTTGTCCGTCGCCTTGGCCAAAAGGTTACGGTTCTAAACGAGGGGAAGGTTTTGGCAGAGGGTAGCTTGGAAGAAATGGAAACCAATGAGGAAGTGATGGAGGCTTATTTGGGCAGATGAGTTCATTCCTAAAAGTAAGTGGTATGGAGTTTGCCTACGGGGAAGTCACCGTTCTTCGTGGCTTAGATCTCGAGGTGGAGGCAGCAACCATTTCTTGCGTGATGGGAAGAAATGGGGTGGGAAAAACCACTTTTTTACGGAATGTTGTGGGCTTGGAGAAATCTTCTGCAGGCAAGGTTTTTATGGGGGGAAATGAGGTCACAAATATGGAGGCCCATCAACGGGCAGCCCGTGGAATTGGATATGTTCCCCAAGGTCGTCAAATCTTTCCGCTTTTAACTGTGGAAGAAAACCTTTCGGTTGCCTTGGAAGCTGTAAAGAGCGGTACTCGAATGATTCCTGAGCATGTATTTTCTACTTTTCCGGTTTTGGATCAGATGAGGAAAAGAAAAGGTGGGGATTTATCCGGTGGCCAGCAACAACAGTTGGCAATTGCCCGGGCATTGGTGACCCAGCCCAAATTACTGGTGCTTGACGAGCCCACCGAGGGGATTCAACCCAATGTGATCACTCAAATCGGAGAAATCATTCGAAATTTGGTCGATGAGCAGGGCATAACCATTCTGCTGGTCGAGCAATATGTGGATTTCGTCCGAAAATTTGCTGATTCTTTTCAAGTGATGAACCGGGGTCGCTTTGTTGCCCAGGGTGAGACCTCGGAACTTGATGAATCAATGGTCAAGAAACACTTAAGCGTATAATAAAACCATGCACCTTACACCCAGAGAAAAAGATAAATTATTGATTGTAGTAGCCGCGGATTTGGCCCGCCGAAGAAAAGACCGGGGGGTTCTGCTCAATTACCCTGAATCCATTGCCTTGATTACCTATGAAGTGATGGAAGGAGCCAGAGATGGATCTTCCGTCTCTGAGCTGATGAGTTTTGGCTCAACGATTTTAAAAAAGGATGAAGTGATGGAGGGAATTTCTGAAATGATTCATGAAGTCCAAGTGGAAGCAACCTTCCCGGACGGCACCAAGCTCGTAACCGTACATAATCCAATAAGATGAAACCCGGAGAAATTATAACTTGCAAGGATGGGGGCGATATTATCGCCAATCAAAACCTCGAGACTATAACCATCAAAGTCAGCAATTGTGGAGACCGACCCATTCAAATTGGGAGCCATATTCATTTTTTTGAAGTGAACCAGGCATTGGAATTTGATCGCGATAAAGCCCGCGGATTTAGGTTGAATGTACCGGCTGGAACCGCGGCCAGGTTTGAACCCGGAGATTCACGGGAGGTGGAGTTAGTCGCCTTAGCCGGGTCCCGGGAGGTGTACGGTCTAAATAATTTAACCAATGGAGTAATTGACCAATGAGTTTACCATTAAGTAGAAGACAATATGCGGAAATGTATGGTCCCACTGTGGGGGATCAGGTTCGCCTCGGGGATACTGAACTTTTTATCCAAGTTGAAAAGGATTTAATCGCGGAGAATGGCGGGTACGGAAATGAGATCAAGTTTGGTGGAGGTAAAGTAATTCGGGACGGAATGGGGCAGTCTCCCCGGGCATTGGATAACGAATGTTTGGATCTTATCATTACCAATGCCACCATATTGGATTCTTTTCTTGGGGTGATAAAAGCGGATGTGGGAATTAAAGAAGGAAGAATTGCGGGAGTGGGCCATGGGGGGAATCCATTGATTCAGGACGGAATTGATCCGAATATGGTGGTAGGTGCCGGCACTGAAGTGATTGCAGGGGAGGGAATGATCCTAACCGCCGGAGGATATGATTCCCATATTCATTTTATTTGCCCGCAACAGATTGAAGAGGCACTCGCAAGCGGGGTTACCACGATGACGGGTGGAGGAACTGGACCCGCAACCGGAACCAATGCCACTACTTGCACGCCAGGTGCCTGGAATATTGGAAAAATGTTACAGGCTGCCGATGATTTCCCGATGAATCTTGGATTTCTAGGTAAGGGAAACTCTTCAAACCCGGAAGCCTTGCGTGAACAAGTGCGTGCTGGTGCGATTGGGTTGAAACTTCATGAGGACTGGGGTACTACTCCCTCGACCATTGATGTTTGCCTTGGGGTCGCAGATGAGATGGATGTGCAGGTTGCCATTCATACCGACACCCTAAACGAGGCAGGATTCGTCGAGGATTCTGTGGCCGCATTCAAAGGCCGTGCTATTCATACTTTTCATACCGAAGGTGCTGGGGGCGGCCATGCTCCTGACATTATTAAAGTCTGTGGTGAGCCCAATGTCTTGCCTTCATCCACCAACCCTACTCGTCCTTTTACGGTAAATACTATTGATGAACACCTCGATATGCTGATGGTATGTCACCACTTGGATTCTAAAATTCCCGAAGATGTTTCTTTTGCTGAATCCAGAATTAGGCCTTCGACCATTGCCGCCGAGGATATTCTACATGATCGGGGAGCGTTTTCAGTGATGGCGAGTGACAGCCAGGCCATGGGAAGGGTGGGGGAAGTCCTGTCAAGAACTTGGCAGACGGCGGATAAAATGAAAAAGCAGTTCGGAAAGCTTGAATCTTCTAGCCATCCAGAAGCGGATAATTTTCGGGTACTTCGATACCTTTCAAAATATACTATCAATCCTGCGATTGTTCATGGTATGTCGGAGGAGATTGGATCAATTTCCGTGGGAAAACTTGCAGACTTGGTTCTTTTCAAGCCTGCTTTTTTTGGGGTAAAACCAGAGTTGGTAATCAAGGGTGGCTTTATTGCTTATGCAAACATGGGTGATCCGAATGCTTCGATTCCAACCCCCCAACCAATGCATTACCGCCCCCAATTTGGAGCTTTTGGAAAGGCTCGAAGCACAACTTCAATCAGTTTTGTAAGCCAGGTATCCATGGAAAATGAATCCATTGAAAATCTCGGACTTGAGAAAAAAATTCTTCCCGTCAGAAACACCCGGGACATTGGGAAAAAAGACCTTATTTTAAACGATGCTTTACCCAAGATGGAAGTCGACCCTGAGACCTATGTAGTTAAAGCGGACGGGGAAGAATTGCATTGTGAGCCCGCTAAAGTGGTTCCCTTGGCTCAAAGATATTTCCTGTTTTGATTATGAAAGTAATCAAAGAACTGCACTCTTTAAATCCTGAAATATTTGAATGTTTGATTCCATTAACCGTGGAAAGAAGGGTGCTTGCCAAGCGAAGATGGCGGGGAAAGGCAGAGGATGGGACTGACTTTGGTTTTGATTTGGATGTACCTCTCAGGCATGGAATCTGTTTTCATACCGATAACCAAAAAAAGTATGTGATTGAACAAAAACCCGAGCAAGTCTTTCGGGTCCCCTATCCTGACCAAAAGGAAGCCGCTCACCGGGCCTGGCAAGTGGGCAATCTTCATTTCCCTGCCCAATTCACCGAGACCTACTTGTTGGTCGAAGGCGATCTTGCGGTTCGGCATATGCTCGACCGAAATCAAATCCCTTTTGAAGAAGCTATTGAAGTATTTGAACCGGTGATGGCTGCTTCCAGTCACCGACATGACAATGCAACGATTTTGAAGTATTTTAACCGCTGGTAGTTTGCCAAACATCCATTATCGAGAGACCATGAAAGAACCCATGCCTGAACCGAAGAATTTTGTGTGGTTGGGAGGACTGATCCAAACAACGGATACTCTTTTCCCAAGTGGTGGTTATGCTCATTCTTATGGGTTAGAAGAGTTGGTTGACCAAGGGAGAATTAATTCAGCAACGGCTCTGGAAGATTTTTTGATGACCGATATTTTACCTGCCTTGGAGACCTTGGAACTTCCCTACCTGAGGTTTTGTTGGGAAGCGGTGCAGAACGATGACTTCGAGGAATTACGAATTCTAAACGAGGAAATCTCAGCCCGGAAATTAACCCGTGAAACTCGGGAGGCTGGAAGTGCTCAAGGGATGCAGTTGATCCGCATGATTCGAGAAATTTACAACTGTCCTCAATCGGATGAATTTCACAAAATCCTGCTAAATAATCAGGAAGAATGTCAACAAATTACTGCCACTGCTTTGCTTAGAAATTTACAAAAGAATCCTTTACCATCTACGCTGATCGCATGGATTTACCAAGCGGTTTCAAATTTCTGTTCCGCATCGATTAAATTATTAAGGTTGGGCGAGGTTGCCTGTCAGAAAATAATCCACCGCTGTCTCGAAGCAGATCGAATTCGAAAAGTAATATCCGGCTCGCTCATCATAAAACGTGAAAATGCGGGTTTTTTTAATCCCATGCTCGATATTGCCTCTGCTCGTCATGAACTCGCATTTTCAAGACTTTTTATATCATGAACGAAAGCAATTCTAATGAGTTTAGCCGACCAGTCCGGGTTGGTATCGGAGGTCCTGTTGGCTCCGGGAAAACCATGCTCACTTTACGCCTTTGTGAAGTGCTAAGGGAAAAATATTCGATGGTGGTGATCACCAATGATATTTACACCAAGGAGGATGCTCAATACCTCGCTCGCAACGGAGCCTTATCCAAAGACCGGATCATGGGTGTGGAAACGGGAGGTTGTCCGCATACCGCGATTCGTGATGATACCAGCATGAATTCAGTGGCCATCGAGCAACTCCAAGCCCGTCATCCAGATGCTAAGCTTGTTCTTTTGGAAAGTGGAGGTGATAATTTATCAGCTACTTTTTCCCCGGAATTGGTGGATGCTTTCATCTATGTAATCGACGTTGCTGAAGGCGATAAAATTCCCAGAAAGGGAGGCCCAGCTATTCGTTATTCCGACCTGTTGATTATTAATAAAACAGACTTAGCACCGTTGGTTGGAGCGGACCTCGAGGTGATGGACCGGGACTCGAAGAAAATGAGGGAGGAAAGGCCCTACTTATTTGCGGACCTTAAAACCCACAAGGGACTGGATGACATCGTGAAATGGTTGACTACTGAATTCCTTTTTTGAACCAAAGATTCTTTCTGTCGAATGAAGAACACTTTTGGTTTGGATGGTGGAGTAACCCTAGGGTGCCGTAGAAATAGTGATGGTGTGCCTTATTTATCCAGTCAGCGGTTTTCACCACCCGTTCATTTAAGTAAGCCATACTTTGATCCAGATACCAATTCTTTACTGGTTAACTTATCCTGCCCAACCGCGGGCTTGCTTGCTGGGGATCGAATGCTTTGTGATATTGAAGTGACCGACCAGGCCTCGATGGTAGTGACTACCCCGGGAGCTACTCGTTCTCATTTTATGCGATCCGGGATTGCCCGGGTTGAGCAAAAATTTAGGGTCAGGGATGGTTCTTTTCTGGAATTTAATCCTGGTGCCTTGATTCTGCAAAAAGCCACCAACTTGGAGCAGGTGACCGAAGTGGAAGTCGACAAAGATGCGGAGATTCTCTTCGTGGAGAAAATACTGCCCGGACGGATCGCACATGGTGAATCCTTTGTTTTTCAAAAATTCTCCAATCGATTAAGCATGAAGCAAGGCAAGCAACTCGCCCTTTTGGAATCCTTCGTTTTGGACCCAAAGAATGAATCAGTACTTGCATGGAAAAATTCATTCTCCACTCCCTATTACGGTTCCTTTTACTTGATTTCTCCAAAACTGAAGGAGCACTTACCCTGTCGAGAAAAGGTCCACGGTCTGATCAGCCCCAACCTTCTTACTGGTACCACTTCTTTACATGGGAAGGCTGGGTGGATGGTGAAGATTTTGGCCGGTGATCCCTATGAATTCAAACGGGCCATGAAGGAAATCAGACAACTACTTCATTCCGACATCGGGCGCACTCCCACAGATTTTCGCAGGTATTGAATCGATGAACTCTTTTTTTGACTTATGATTAACGAAACCATCGTTATTGCGAGTAGTGCGGCATCCATAGGCTTCGTACATACCATTTTAGGTCCCGATCATTACCTGCCCCTTGTGGCCATGGCCAAGACCAATGGATGGAGTGCACCAAAGACAGCAAGCTATGTCGCGGTTTGTGGAACCTTTCATCTCTTGGGAACAATTTTGGTGGGTGCCCTAGCCATCTTCTTAGGCTTGGCTTATTTGAACCTTGAAACCGTTCAATCCCTTAGGACAGATTTTGCTGGCTGGTTTCTCTTGTCTTTTGGAGCCATCTATTTTGCTTGGGGCATGAACTGGGCAATCCGAGAAGGAAGACGGTCTCGGGGAAGTTCCGTGGTTGATAGTCAAAAAAACTCCACTTTCGCCCGATGCACTCCCTTTGCTCTTTTCGTATTCTTTATTCTCGGTCCCTGTGAACCCTTGATCCCATTGATATCATCTGGAAGAGGCGACTCGGGTTGGTTTCCCAGCGTCTTAGTTCTCTCGGCCTTTTGCGTAACCACCATCCTGACCATGCTGGTTTGCGTGATGTTTTTCTATTACGGGATCTCCCGCTTCTCTATAATCCTGAAGTTCGAAAATTACATGCATGCGGCCACCGGTTTGATCTTGTTTGTTTGTGGGTACGCCATTCAATTCCACGGGCATTGATACCAGAATGGGGAAGGTAGCGAGTCAACCGCCCTTGTTTTTCTCCGCTTGGATTTCCTTGTGGCTCTCGTAAACAATTGCCGGGACCTCGTACTCTTTTTTTAGCCGTTTGAGTTCCTGAAGGAGTTTGGATTTCACCTTTGCGTATTCGGGTTTTCCATAAACACTATTCATCTCGTCCGGGTCGTTTTTCAAATCGAACAATTCCCACTCACTCTTGTCGAAAAAGTGAATAAGTTTGTGTCTAGCGGTCTTTACTCCTTCGTGACGGGCGACTCCGTGCCCACCTCCCTCATGGTAGTGATAGTACAGGCTTTTCCGCCAATCCTTTGGTTTATTCCTTTTGAGCAGGGGAACGAGGCTGGATCCCTGCATCTTTGGATCGGCTTGGGCACCGGCGAGGTCAAGAAAAGTCTGGGCGAAATCGAGGTTGCTGGTGAGGTCGCGGTTTTTGGATTTGGGCTCGACCTGACCGGGCCAGCGGACGAGGAGTGGCATACGGTAGGAGAGTTCGTACATCCAGCGCTTGTCGAACCAGCCGTGGTCGCCGAGGTAAAACCCTTGGTCGGATGAATAGATCACAACCGTATTTTCAGCCAGCCCACTCTCGTCCAAATACTTGAGCAAGCGCCCGACATTTTCGTCCACCGCCTTGGTGCAGAGCAGGTAGTTACGAATCCAACGTTGGAAGTGCCATCGGGTCAACTCATGCTTGCTCATGGCTTCCCTTTTCGCGAGGAAAGCCTGATTTCGCGGGCGGAAGTAACCATCAAAGACCTTGAACTGTTCAGGGGTAAATTGGCTGGAGTACTGAAGCATCAGCCGCTTGTCCCCGAGGTGCTCAAGTATGCCCATCTTGTGTTCGCGGGCGGATGAGGTCCGTCCAGCATAGTCGTCGAAGAGAGTCTTGGGTTCGGGAATCTCGACCTCATCCAGAGCACCGAGGTGACGTAAGGCCGGTTCCCATCGACCGTGAGGAGCCTTATGTTGACTCATCAGCATGAAAGGTTTCTCTGGATCCCGTTCTTGCTTCAGCCACTTTAGGCTTAAGTCGGTGATGATATCAGTTGTGTATCCAACATGTTTTACCTCTTTGCCGTTCTTCTTCATGCGCGGGTTGTAGTAAGAACCCTGACCATAAAGGACTTCATATCGATCGAATCCTGTGGGATCCGATTTTAGGTGCCACTTTCCGATCAGGGCGGTTTCGTAACCTGACTTGCGAAGAAGTTTGGGGAAGGTCATTTGGGAACCGTCGAAGACATCCCCGTTGGTCATTTGTCCATTATGGAAAGAATGCCTGCCGGAGAGAATAACAGCCCGGGACGGGGCACAAATGGAATTGGTGACATAGCAGCGTTCGAAAGTCATTCCCTCCTTCGCGATGCGGTCGAGGTGTGGAGTCTGGATTAAATTCGATCCATAGGCTCCGATGGCATGAGGAGCATGATCATCGGTGAAGATGAACAGGATGTTAGGCTGTTCGGCCAGAGACCATGTTGCTGAGACAGAAAGAAGAAAGATAAGATAATTCATTTTTTCTTTGCGAAGGCAAAACTCGCCAAGAACACGAAGACCCAAACGACTCGGTTCATGGATAAGAGTATACAGCATTAGAATTCCTTGGAAACGCTTAGACCAATCACGCGTGGAGAACCGGCGATTCCGGGAGCGTCTCCACCGGTGAAAGATTTCAGGTTCGAAACCAAGGAGGTATAGTATTCCTCATCGGTTAGGTTAAGACCGAAAAGGTTAAAACTCCATGCATCATAATCGAAACCAAGTTTAGCATCCAAGAGTGTGTAACTATCGATTTTATCAGATGAGTTGGCTCCATCCTGTTCCCAAAAGTAAACTTTTCCTATGGTCTTGGTTCCAATTTGACCGTAAATTCCATTATCAAGTTGATAATTCAACGAGCAGGATAAGGTGTGATCGGGGATAAAGGAGACTTGCTTACCGACTAAACCGGGTAAGCTATCAAACTTTTCATATTCTGCATCGCAGATTCCGTAAGCCACGGAAAGAGTGAAGGAATCAGAGGGTTTGATAAACCCCTCAATTTCTAATCCTTGTGCAGTCGCTTCATCTGCATTCGCGACATAGTAGTCGGTTGAACTTGGGACGGGCAATTCGAATTGATATTTTTCGATGTCATTCAAATATGCAGTCAGATTGAGGCCCCATTTTTCCGAGGGATTGAAAAGGATGCCAAGTTCGTAGGCCATCGTCTTTTCCTCGGAAAAGGATGCGATCGTAGCGTCATCGGAATAGGCTGAAAAACCTCCTGGTTTTTCCGCGTAGGTGATGCGAATGATACCATCGAGTCCGTCTTGGATGTTTCTTTCCAATAGAAGAGATGGGGATAGGGAATTGAAATCCTTGGATCCAGGTACTGAACTAGTGGGAGCCAATAAACTGGTTTTTGTTCTTTTCATCTCTTTATCGAACTTGTCATAGCGTAAACCTAAAGAGACAAAATCCTTTTCCGACAAGTTCATACCCAAAGACGCGAAGATTCCAATGTTTTTCGATTCGAGCCTGTAACTCGTGACTTGGGTGTCCTGGTCAAAGGGAGCAGCTAAGCCAGTTAAAAACCATCGGGTCGCATCCCCGTCAATTAGGCTGTCCGCGTAAAATGAACCGAGAACCCAGTCGAGTTCGGAGTCCTCCTCGGACTCAAGTCGTAATTCCTGAGTCCATTCGATGTGATCCTGAATAATAATCGAGGTTGAAATTGGAAAAGCAGACATATCCAAATCAACCCGATTAGGATTCATGCTCCAGTCATTTCGGTTGGTAATCGATATCAAACGGGATTCGCCCAGTTCGTGTTCGACGGATAGAAACTGTTGGTTTCGGTCGATATCGGTGGATTCGTCAAAGTCCGTGGATCGGGCATAAAAGTCACTCGGGTTTCTTCTAATTAAAGGTTGGGCTCCCAATTCGTGACTTTCAAAGCTTAGGCCAAGGGCTGCCTTAGTTCCTGTTCCTTTGTCGTAGTGAAACTTTAGGGCTCCGTGCCAAGTTTCGGCAGTATCAGCAGACCCTGCAGAATTCTTGACAAAGCCATCGGTCAAAGCCCGTTGCAAAGCCAAAGTATAGGATAGACTTTTATCCAAGGGGCCGCTGCTACCGAGGTTGTATTTTTGGGAATCAAAAGTTCCGTAAGATGCGGAGAACAGGTTGGTTTGTAGATTGCTTGGTGCC
>DEYT01000148.1:14818-15370 GCA_002364975.1 Opitutia bacterium UBA3151
CCAGTCACTGATTTGCCAAAGCTATGTCCTTGGGGACCGCGTAAGATCTCGATGCTTTCCACATTGTACAGGGTAGAACTATAGGAGGAGACATCTGCCTGAGGAACTCCGTCCACATAGAGCTGAACCCCTGCAGGTCCAAAAAGTTGGGTGTTGGCAATCCCTCGCATGGTGATGATGTCCCCATAGGATTGGATACCATTGGCATTGATGTGGAGATTGGGGGTAAGCCCGGATAAATCGACCAAGTCATTAATCCGGCGGTCCTCCACCTGTTCTTGGGTTAGAATCGAAGATCGTGAAAGATCAAGCTCCGGTATGCTGGCTCCCTGGACAGTGATTTCATCCAAGACAGGGGTATCTGCGTTAGATGGATTGGTCTGTCCCCATATGGAAATAATGGGTAAAAAGCTGTAGACGATGATTTTATGGATTTGCATAAGGATTGAGATTGAATTCCCAATAGTATCTAATGCAACCGCAAAAAATGATTTTGATTTTAAATCTTTGGGTAGGCTGAAAATTAAAAAGAAGAAAGCATTATTGCAATCG
>DEYT01000104.1 GCA_002364975.1 Opitutia bacterium UBA3151
TTCTCTTTTTATTATTTTCTGCCAACTTCATTTATGCAGATGGCCATGAAGATTGTGCCATCATGTTAGGCGATGCCATTGATCCAGAGGAATACTCCGAAATCTTAGGTGTAAAGGTCTACTTTTGCTGCGGTGCTTGTGTAAAAGCCTTTGATGGTTCGGCTGCTTATTACATCAAAGCCGTTCCTGAATTGGCAAAGAAATTTACCGATGCCCAAATGAAAGAACTAGGGGTTGAAAAGGTTAAGCTATTAGATCAACGATTCTGCCCAATCTATCCGGAGCGTATCGTCAATCCCAACTCTAAATCGGTAGAATACAAAGGAAAGAAGATTTACTTTTGGTCCTCCAGTGCTGAACGCCGCTGGAAAAGGGATCCTGATCGTTACTTCAAGGAAGCTTTTGAAAAGGGCAACTTACCTCAGTACAAGTAAGTTCACTCCATAACTTTAAACAAAAAGACCACCCAATCGGGTGGTTTTTTTTGGATCATGTCTAATACTGTAGCTAAAGCCTCTTGGACAAAATTACGAATAGGTTTCCACTTTCACAACTGATTTCCACCTCATCCGAAGTACAAAGGTTGCTTTGACTGAACTTGGAATCAGGGCTTAAAGATTCATTGGTCAGCTCCCATTTCAACCCTCTCGAACAAACACCATTACAAGGAACCAGAGGCAAAATGCTCAAGGTTGTCCCCTTCCGACCACCTAGAAGCAAGGATGAGGACGGATTAACCCGAGAAATCCACTCGTTATCATCATCAAAAACGACTGACCATGTTGGATTCATTCGTAGGGAAACCAATAAATTAGATAAAAAGTGATCGGAACGTTTCCCAACTCCTCCCAAAATTATAAGTTCTGTGGTCTCGGTATGGGTCCCCACCCACTTAATTGCCTTTTCAAAGTCGGTGGTATCCGGATCCAAGATGTGGCTAATCTTTAGTTCAGGAAAATTTTCGCGAATTTGATCCAATGCCTCGCAGGAGTCTAAGTCTCCAATGAGGGCATCAGGAAGCAATTCTGAGTTGCGTAATACATTCCAACCTCCATCCACTGCAACAATGGTATCAGACTCTTCAAACCTCCAACGCAAAAGTCCGTCCGTTGGAGCTTTACCATTTAAAACTAGTAATGTTTTCCCCACCGCACGAAATTAGGAATTGAAAAAGGCCCTTTGCTTTTCGGAAATCTTCATTTCAAGCTTTTCCATCACCAGTAACATATCATCCCAAACTTTACGCTTACTACTTTTACTCGGATTATGAAGAAGGTAAGATGGATGATAGGTAACCATCATCGGTATATCCATCACCTGATTCCATTTGCCCCGAAAATCAGAAAGTCTTCGCTTTGGATCATGTCCAAGTAACCCATCCGTGGCAGTCTTACCCAATGCAACCAACACCTTTGGTTTAACAATTTTGATCTGCGCCTTCAGGTAAGGCAGGCAAAAGGACATTTCTTTTTTGGTGGGTGGCCGGTTCCCGAATGCTTGGTCATGCCGAGGTCGCCAATTTAAAATATTCCCGATATAAACCGCGTCTCTGGAAATCCCCATCGCCTCTATAATCCGATTGAGTAATTCCCCTGCTGGTCCGACAAAAGGTTCCCCTGCTTTTTCCTCATCAGCACCCGGAGCTTCTCCGCAAAAAAAGATATCTGCATCTAAATCCCCAACTCCAAAAACCACTTTTCCCTGGGGATTAAGTTCACGATTACAAACTTCACAGCCCATTACTTTTTCCTTCAAACTACTCCATTGGTACGCTTTATCCCCGTCCGGTAATTTTATCTCAGGAAGGGAAGGGAAATCCGAAGATAAGGTCTTTTTTTCAAAAGCGATGACTTCGGGTACCTTTTCGGTCACTGGAGCAAAACCAGGCTTTTTTACCTCCTTTTGAATAGGCTTTGGAGCTACCTCATTCATACCAACCTGCTCCGGTACCACATTTCCAAAAAGCTTAGCCAAGGCGAAAAGACTTTCTTCTTCTACAAAAACTTCACGCTTTCCCGCCGCCCTTTGTCTCTTCAATTCGGCCAAGATCGCAAGCGTAGCTTCCGCAACATTCATCAGGTTAAATTTTCCATGGTGGGTGTTACTAATTTCTCCACATATTTGGCCAACATATCGAACTCCAAATTTAAGAATTCTCCGGCTTTTAAAGAAGCTAGGTTAGTTTTGGCCAAAGTATGGGGAATCAACCAAACCGCAAAGGATTGATTCAGGACATCACAAACCGTCAAAGAACAACCATTGACTGCAATCGAGCCTTTATCTACTAAGTAACGACTTTTGTTCTCTGGGATTTCAACCTGCAAATAAAGATTTTTGCCCTGTTCTTCAAAAATCTGAATTTTTCCGCAGGCATCGACATGTCCGGAGACAAAATGTCCACCTAATCTCCCATTTGCTGGCAAAGCCCGTTCTAGATTCACCATACTTCCCTTTGAAAGTCCGTCTAAATTAGTCTTTTGTAAGGTTTCCTCCAACAGTTCAAAGATTGCCACTTCAGATGCCTGCTCGCATAGAGTAAGGCAACAACCGTTCACCGAAATACTAGCACCCTGCTCCAAGCCATCCGCACTTGAAAATGGATTGGCAATCTGTAACTCCCATGCGTTCTTCTTTTCTTGGAGCGAAATAATTTGCCCGACTTCTTCTACAATGCCTGTGAACATAATGCTTTAGTCTCGCTTAGAGAAAGAATTTACAGTTGGAAAGATAATTTGTATCATTGGTAATGCAAGGTAGCTTGTTTAATATATTATGACAATTTTCTTCTCTCGCACGATTTTGATCCTTTTTTCTCTTTCCGGAGTGATTCTTTCTGCATTTGCTAAAATGCCGCCTGCTTCCACCCTGATCAATCGGATTCCATCCGACTCTTTTCTGGTCGTATCCATGAATGCAGACCGCATCCTGCAAAAGTCGAACCTTCTTCAAAGTCGAATTTGGCAACCGGTTTTGGATCATTGGCGCTTGACCAACCCCCAAGCTCAAGTAACGCTTGATGATCTCAATCGCAGTGGGTTAAATTTAAAGTCTCCGTTTCGCTTTTTCGTTCGACTTCAAGGAAATCCCTTCCCCACCCCGGTTTGGGGATTGGTTGCTTCTGTCGAAAATGGAAAAAATGTAGACGCTCGACTGTCTGAAGTGGCGGAAAGTTTTGCACTCCAAGAAAAAGGAGGAAAAACCCTTCGCTTGGGTAACGAAAAGATTCCTTTCGAAATTGGGAGGCGGGGAAAGTGGGCTTATGCAATTGGGATGATTCCCAACCCAAGAAACCCTCCGACAATAAACTATGAGCTCCAAATTGATCAACTCGTACAAGAGTTTTTCCGTCGACCCAAGAATACAACATTCCCGGAATCGCTTAAAAAATATTTTGCAACCGGTGCTGATGCTTCGCTGTATCTCGACGGGACTGGGATTTCTCGCTTAGTGGAAGATTTTTTTGTACCCGATAACTTCAGGAGTTTTCTCCCAATGTTTGATTACTTCACCCATCGTCCCTTGGGAATACACTTCAATTCCTATCCAGGGAAATTAGATTTTTCACTGTTTGATTACTCCAGTTCTTTAGATGCGGACGAAACTCTTGATAAGTCCAACTCTTCAAGCCAAAGAGTAAATTTCCTAGCCAAAGTGCCCGGTGATGTAGCGGTCATTGGAAAAGTAAGCTTCCCTCATGGCTCTTTTCAAAAGTCTGCCCTTCAAGTTTTAGATTCGATCTTAAATTTTATAAGCGGTGGAACTTTTGACTCCTCTAAATCACTACCCGGATTTGATGCTTCCATCCCTGAATTACTCGATGGCCTAAGTGGAAATTTTGTCTTTGCGGGTGGAAACCTCCAAACCAAAAATCAATTACCCCAAGCCACGGAAAGTTCTGTGTTTGATCGCTACGCTAGCTCTTTTCTTCTAGGGGCAGAAATTCAGAATTCTCTTGCGGTAAAGCAACTCCTTGCCGGGATTCGATCCTCATCCGTTCTCATAACCCTCATGAATACCAATGGAATTCAATTAATCGAGAAGGAAAAAGTTCTTTGGGTGACTACGGATCACTACAGGAAGGAACTTGAGTCGGGGAGAACGATTTATGAGCTTCCGGACTTCCGAAAAAGAAAAGTTCAAGCATACCCTTTTTCCATGGAGTTCGACATCGCCACTTTTACCCAATCTGCACGAAATCAGAATGTATTGTCCTTCGGTGAAAGTCAGAAGCTTCAGGTTATGGATCAATTTTCAAATTTCCATCTCTTCACCAAGCCCAACTCTATCCATGGCGAACTCAATTTGCGGAAAAAAAATATTCAAGGTCTTGAAATGATTTTCAATGTACTCGGGCAAGAAATCATTGATCGTAAGAATGATACCCTTTTCCAAGCGATCGCAATGAATGATTTTGAGGCCTTGGCCGATGCAGTTAGCAAAGGTGCCTTAATCAATGCAAATGATGGATTTGGTCATACCCCGATCCATTATTCTGCCTATAAAGGAAATACTCGCTTTGTAGATTATCTTTTGCGCAATGGCGGAAATCCGAATGTTCGGGGTAGGCATCTTTCCTCCCCTTTACACTCTGCAGCCTGGGGAAGAAATATGGAGGTGTTTGAATTACTCTTGGAAGATGGTGCTGATGTCGATGCCCGCACCGATGAAGGGGAGACACCGGGTATGACCGCTGCTCTTCGAGGTGAAAAAGAAATGCTTGAAATTCTTTTCGCTCTCTCTGCAGATCCTCATGCCAAAGATATACATGGTTCTAACATGCTCGATCTGGCTGCGGCGGGTGGACACAAGGAAATTGTTCAGTTGTTGAGTGAAATGGGGGTGGATAAAAACCATCCACTCCACGTTGCTGCCGGGCTGGGAGATTTAAAACAGGTAAAGCTGTTGCTTCAAAATGGATACAAGGTGAACCAAAAAGACGCATTTGGGGCCACTCCCCTATTAATTTCGGTTGTGTCGGGTAAGACCGATGTTGTTGAATTCCTCTTATCTGCTGGTGCCGATCCCTTACTCCAAGCAAAAGATGGATACACCCTCATGCACGCAGCTGCATTTTCTGGAATGAAAGAAATGGTTAGGCTTGCCTTATCCTTTGGCCTAGAGATCAATCCACGATATGGGTCCTACGGCATTACACCCGTCGATGTTGCTGAAGATGAGAAAGAAGCCCTCCCCTACCTCCGCTCTTTAGGTGGCCGGGCATCCTGGGAACTTGCTCCGGTAATAAAATAAAATTATTCTAACCAGCGGGGCGTATGGCCCAAGGAAATAATCTCTTTTCCCGCTCTCATTAATTCCTTGTCCACTTTCTTTGCGTTGGGAACGATTTGTTCCAGACGGTTCCAGAATTCTTGGGAATGATTCATCTGCTCCAGATGAACAATCTCATGATAAATAACATATTCTCCGAGTTCAAAAGGAAGTAATAAAATTCTCCAATTCAAAGAAATGGTTCCCCTGCCCGAACAGGACCCCCACCTCGAACGCTGGTTCCCAATTCGGATCTTTTTCGATTGAACCCCAACTTTGTTTTGGCAGGCGATTAGACGCTGCGGAAGTATTTCCTTTCCCAAATGAATGCACTCCTTTAGCAAAAGGAATTCCAGATCGGATGAATCGAAAAAGGTAAACTTGATCTGATCTCGTTCGATTTCACGAACACTTCGCTTTTTTCCTGCGTCAAATTCCCAAGTTACCTCTCTGGGATCGGAATCTATCCAAACATTCTTCGATTCCATAAAATATTCTGCCAAGGTTTTCGGTTCTGGTACTTGCATCGACTTTTCCCGAATCCATCCCCCATTTTTCATCAGAAAATTCCTCCCATTTTTCAGGGATGCCCGTTTGGGAAGAGTAAGAATAACCCTTTGAGGCTCCGAAACCTTTAAATGAATCCGTCTGGCAATAGCCGATCGACGAATACAGCATTCGACTTCAAATCTTCCATCTTCAAATTCCCATGAGATTCGCTCGAATATTTCCTTCATCACAAGCAATCATTCTCCAATTGGTTGACCTGTTTTGAAGTGAATTTACGAAGTGCAGACTCAGGATCAATCCCTGCTTTTTTACAGGCTCCAACCCATTCAAAAAATGTTCGGCCCGCAGTTTCTTCATCCAAATCCGATACAAAATCCGTGATTTTAGACTCACTCCAATCCCCTTGATCTAACAAATTCGCCTTCGCTGCCCGCTTGTAAACATCTACCGCGTAAAGCAAGGCTGGGAGTTGGGGTGGCAGGTTTTTAAAGATTTTTGATTCATTGGTAGGAATCCCACGTGATCTTTTTTCCTCCGCCTTAATTTTTTCCCATCGATTCAAAACTTCATCCGCTGTTTTCATTCGTTCATCCTCTTCTCCAAAAACATGCGGATGTCTACGAATCAATTTTTGATTAATTCCCCGGGCAACATCTTCCAGATCGAACTTCGATTTTTCTTCGGCCAATAAGGCATGAAAAACAACTTGAAGTAAAAGATCCCCAAGTTCTTCTTCCATCAGCTCATAATCTTCCTTATCAATGGCCTCCAAAGTCTCGGAAACTTCCTCAATCAGACATCGAATCAATGAATCATGGGTCTGCTCCTGATCCCATGGACAGCCATCCGGAGCTCTTAGCATTTCCACTATTTCTCTTAGTCGTTGTATTTCACTCACACTCGAGTATTGTAAATGAATGAGATCTCGTACGCAATCTAATCTCCTCATTTAGATCGTTATTACATAAACAAATGGACAAATTAGAGGAAATCATGAACTGGAAGCGCCAAGAAGTTTCTCTTCGTGCAAGACCAGTAAGCGAACTTGAACTCGAAAAACTTGCCGAAAGGTTTGAGCGAGGAATCTCTTTTCGTCACGCCCTTGCCCACCCGGATGAATTATCCATCATTGCTGAAATCAAAAGAAAATCTCCTTCCGCTGGCTCGATTTCAGAAGGCATTTCTGCATTGGAGCAGGCCAGAACTTATTACAATGCAAATGCAGATGCTTTATCGGTCTTGACGGATGAAAAATTTTTCGGTGGGAAATTGGAGGATCTTTGGGAGGTAAATGACTTCCTTCAAGAACATCAACGATTCGTACCGACCTTACGGAAGGATTTCATGGTTCACCCCATTCAGATCCAGGAAGCATTAGAGGCAGGTGCCCGGGCAATCCTCTTGATTGTTCGGGTGTTGAATGATGATGAATTAGAAACCTTACGAGCCTATGCGGATGCAGCTTGTATGGATTGCCTCTATGAAGTCCATGAAGAACATGAGCTGGAAAAAGCACTCAATCATAATCCCCAAATTCTCGGAGTTAATAATCGGGATCTTACCCGATTCGTAACAGATTTAGAAACTACCGAACGTTTATTCCCCCTCATTCCCGAAGGAATTGTTAAGGTTAGTGAAAGTGGTATTCTTGTGCCAGAAGATGCCTGGAGGGTACGAGAAGCAGGTGCCGACGCGGTCCTTTGTGGTGAGGCATTAATGAAAGCAGACAGTCCAGAGAATTTCATTTCGGAAATGAAAGATGCCTGAAAAGGCTTAGCTAAACTCATTACCCAACTGAGCACTTATGCCACTTTCTCCTTCCGAAACCCGAGAAGTTTTAACTGAAATCGGGCACCGTCCCAAGAAACAACTTGGACAAAATTTTCTGGTGGATGGAAACATTGTAAAAAAATCACTTCTGATGTCGGAAGTTTCACAAACTCGGAAAATTGTTGAGATTGGACCGGGCTTAGGAACTTTAACCGAGGAGCTATTGAACCAAGACTATCAGGTTCATGCAGTAGAGATTGATCCCAAACTCGTGGCATATCTCCAATCCAGATTCTCCCCATGGATTGAGAAAAAAATGCTTCTTCTTACCGAAGCGAATGCGGTAAAGTTACCGACCGGATCCTACTTAGTCCCGGAGGATGATTTTTCCGTTGTGGCCAATCTTCCTTATGCAATCTCTTCAGCCTGGCTCGAGGCTGTCTTGAGTAAAGAGCCAATACCAGAGAGTATGACCCTCATGCTTCAAAAAGAGGCGGCAGATCGAATGTGGGCAAAGCCAGGAACCAAAAACTACAATGCACTCAGTATTTTTTTACACGGTTCTTTCCAATTCATTTCAAGTCATCCGGTTTCTCGTAATTGCTTTCATCCAGTCCCTGCGGTTGACTCCATTCTCATTCATATGGAGCGAAAATCTCATCCTTTTTTATTCCCGAAAAATTCACGCCGATTAATACGTAAGATTTTCACCAAGCGAAGAAAACAAATGGGAGCGGTTATCAAGCAGGAAGTTACCCCACTTCGAGAAATACTTGATCGTTGGATGGAAGAATCCAATCTTCCAAAGTCTATTCGCCCAGAAGGAATCGTGCCTGATCAATGGCAAAAACTTGCAGGTTGGATACCAAATTAAAAATAAATTAAGCGCCGCAGCACTTTTTAAATTTTTTACCGCTCCCGCAAGGACAAGGATCATTCCTCCCCACTTTGGGGGCATCCCGTACCACAGGAACTGCAACCTTGGGTATTTCCGGTGCTTCACTCAGTTCTGCTTGCTGTGGTCCACCTTGGGGTGCGGAAAACCGGTCAAATCCCTGGACTCCCGATTGATCCGGACCGGAAGTTTTCGCAACATTTGAAAGGGAAGAAAGCATATTTTCAAACGCTGCCAAATTGGTGGAGGATCGAAACATCCCAGAGCAAATATCCGACCTCATGGCTTGCATCATTTCCTCAAAAGCTCGATAAGCTTCGTTTTTATATTCACTTAACGGATCTTTTTGCCCGTATCCCCGCAATCCGACACTTCTTCTAAGCTCTTCCATTTCCGTCAAGTGATCCTGCCAATGAAGATCCAATGCATTGACCACCACATATCTCTCAAGGCTATGAATTTGGTCTGGGTCTTCCAATTTCCGCTTCGCCTCGTAGGCATTGAAAATCTTTTCTAACAGAAGGTTTTTCGCTTCTGCTTCCTCTTTCCCAACAAGTTCATCAAGCTGAAAAGAAAGTGGAAAGGTAACATTCAACCAAGTCGCTACTAAAGCTTCTAACTCTGGCATTTCCTCCAAACTATTCGACTTGTATTCCGTTATCGGAATGGCTGCGAGACGGGCATCCAACTCCTCTTCGACCAGCTCGAGAAGGATTTTGCCAGGATCCTCTTCCTCTAAAGCATCATTTCGAATCGAATATACGATTTCCCTTTGTCGGTTCAGGACATCATCATATTGAAGCAGTCTTTTTCGAATCGAATAATTCTGTTGCTCCACCTTCTTCTGTGCATTCTGGATCGACCAGTCCAAACTACCATGTTCCAGCACCTCATTGTCATCGAAAGATTTTTCCAACATTTTCGACATCACTCCTTGGTTGGCAAACAAGCGCATTAAATCATCTTCCATGGAAACATAAAATCTGGAAACTCCAGTATCTCCCTGACGGGCACAACGCCCCCGGAGTTGGCGGTCAATTCTTCGGGATTCATGCCTCTCAGTCCCTAGAACCAATAAACCACCCAGTTCTTTGACTCCTTCACCAAGCTTAATATCGGTTCCCCGTCCCGCCATATTTGTGGCAATGGTCACCGATCCTCTTTGCCCGGCTGCGGAAACAATTTCCGCTTCTTTTTCATGAAATTTCGCGTTGAGAACCGTATGCCTGATGTTTGCCCGCTTCAACATCCGACTAAAAACTTCCGAAGATTCAACCGACGCAGTACCAATCAAAACGGGTTGTCCATTCTTATTTGCCTCGGTGAGATCTTCTAACACCTTGTTAAATTTCTGCCTTCTGCCCTTGAACATCAAATCATTCCAATCCTTCCGGACACAAGGACGGTGCGTGGGGATCACCATTACTCCGAGCCTGTAAATATCATGAAATTCACCCGCCTCCGTTTCGGCAGTCCCGGTCATTCCAGCCAACTTTTCATACATTCTGAAATAATTCTGAATGGTAATTGTGGCGTAGGTTTTAGTTTCCTTTTCGATCGAAACCCCTTCCTTTGACTCAACCGCTTGGTGCAAACCATTACTCCAACGCCTGCCTGGCATCAATCTTCCTGTATTTTCATCCACAATCATAACCTTGGCATTTTGGACTACATACTGCTTATCCTTTTCATACAATCCGTAGGCACGAAGAAGTTGGGAAACCGTATGGATACGCTCGCTCTTAACTTGAAATTCACGCTCCGCAATTTCTCGTTCCCTTCTCTTATCATCCTCCGAGATTTCACTCTTCCGGTCAATCTCGACATAAAGGGTAGCCAAATCAGGAATAACAAATCCTTCAGGATCATTGGGACTAATCAAAGCTCTTCCCTTCTCGGTCAAATCAGCCTGTTGATTTTTTTCATCAATTACAAAATGAAGATCTTCTTTAAGATTGTAAGCTCTTTCTTTATTGTAATCCGAATTCATATCCAAATCGAACTTCTCAAATCTTTTTCGAATTTGGGCATTCTCCATCATCCTTAAAAATTGACGGTGAGTGGGCATTCCTTTTTTAACTTGGAACAGTTTCGCAGTTGCTTCATCTGCCTGCTCTTCTTCTAAATCTTCTTGAGCAAATGCTTTTTTAGCTTCATCCGCCAATTGATTACAATGTTTCAATTGAGCATCAAAAACCTTCATAACTAAAGGTTTCATTTCCGTAAAGGGAAGTGGGTGATCCTCCCGCATGGGCCCGGATATGATCAAGGGAGTCCGGGCTTCGTCAACTAAGATGGAATCCGCCTCATCGATGATACAAAAGTAGTGGTCTCGTTGCACCTGATCATCTGTACAAGTTGCCATTCCATTATCCCGAAGGTAATCAAAACCAAATTCTGATGCGGTACCGTAAGTGATGTTCTTATTGTACATTTCGCGTCGCTCGGCCGGTGGCATATTATTTTGGATACATCCAACGGTCAGACCTAAGTATTCGAACAGGGCTCCCATCCAATGTGAATCCCGACGGGCTAAGTAATCATTAACCGTTACCAACTGACAATTTTTACCACTTAAAGCATTTAAATACAGCGGGCAGGTTGAAACCAAAGTCTTTCCCTCCCCGGTAGCCATTTCCGCGATATGTCTTTCATGCAGAGCCATGCCACCAATCAGCTGAACATCATAGTGTACCATTTCCCAATCGATGGGTTGATCACAGACAGAGATAGTACTTCCACACATTCTACGGGCTGCGTTTTTAACCACGGCAAAAGCTTCGGGCAACATATCCTCCAAAGTTTCTCCTTTTTCATAGCGAGCCATAAACTCTTGGGTTTTGGACTTTAATTGCTCCTCGCTAAGATTTTGATAGTCTTTCTCCAAGTCATTAATCTTGCGAATCAAGGGGGCACATTTCTTGATATACTTTCGATGATGCCTACCTTTAAGGGTTTGAAAAATCGTCTTTATGGGAGCAAGTGGGTTCATTTAGAATAGATCCAAAATTAAACACCGATACGCGTTTTGAAGTAGGGAATGGTCTGGTCTAGGCCCTCACTCAGTTCAATTCCCGGATTCCAGCCAAGAACTTTTTGAGCCAATGAAATATCAGGCTTGCGCTGAGTTGGATCGTCTGCAGGAAGAGGTTCTTCCACAACCATAGAATTTGTGTCGATCTTAGATAACACCGCATCTGCAAGCTCACGAATTGTAAATTCAACGGGATTTCCAATATTAACGGGTCCAACCGTGTCATCTTGTTCCATGGTCCGGATCATTGCTTCAACTAAGTCATCGACATAACAAAAGGATCTGGTTTGCGATCCATCTCCATAAAGGGTCAAATTCTCACCCCTAAGGGCTTGCACAATAAAATTCGAGACCACTCTTCCATCATCAGGCAACATCCGGGGACCATAGGTGTTGAAAATACGAACGACTCGAATATCCACTTTATTTTCTCGATGATAATCAAAGAACAAGGTCTCAGCGCATCGCTTTCCTTCGTCATAACAAGCACGTAAACCAATCGGATTGACATTACCACGATAACTTTCGGGCTGTGGGTGAACTTCCGGGTCGCCGTAAACTTCCGAGGTCGATGCCTGTAAAATCCTAGCCCCGACTCGCTTGGCCAGCCCCAAACCATTAATCGCACCCATAACCGAGGTCTTCACGGTTTTAATAGGATTAAATTGATAATGCACCGGAGATGCCGGGCAAGCTAGGTTGTAAATTCGATCTACTTCAGCTTTAAACGGGTCGACCACATCGTGACGAATCAATTCAAAATTTGAATTATCTAGAAGATGTGCGACATTACTTCGTCGCCCCGTAAAGAAATTATCCATGCATAGGACTTCATGATCTTGTGCAAGCAATCGCTCGCAAAGATGACTTCCAAGAAACCCCGCTCCTCCTGTTACTAATGTTGCCATAATATTATTAAAAGAAAAAGTCTATCAGCTGTAAGAAATTTTGAAACCTTCTTTTCTAGTACTAAAACTTACTTCTGATTCATCGACCTCAATACCCGAAGTAAGGCTTGTGTCCCCTTTTCTTCCAAGCCTTGAATCTTGGCCTCGTCATAAAATTGAGCGGCAAGTTCTAAACCGGGCAAAACAATACCCATTCTTTCTGCATCCTCTAATGCAATCTTCATATCCTTAATGAAATGTTTGATGTAAAAACCGGGTTGCCAATCTTCCTTCAGCATTCGAGGAGCAAGGTTAAGCAGGGACCAACATCCAGCGGCACCCTTGCTTAAGACTTTAATTAAATGTTCCAAATCTAAATTTGCACGCTCTCCATACAGCAAGGCCTCGACCGTTCCAACCATAGTGGAAGCAATTAAAATTTGATTTGCCATTTTAGCCTGTTGCCCGGAACCAGCGGGTCCAAACCAGGCAATTTCCTTTCCTACGACCCGAAGGAGGGGGAGTACTTGATCAAAGCTTTTCCGTTCTCCTCCACACATGATTGCAAGGGTTGCATCCCGAGCCCCCCGATCGCCTCCACTCACCGGTGCGTCCATCGACCAAGCCTTTTTCTCTACCATTTTGAATTCGATTCTAGTTGCAAGTTCAGGGCTTGAAGTAGTCATATCGACCATCATAGTACCCGGTGCAATTCCATCCACCACCCCATTTTCTCCCAGCAGAACAGATTCCACATCATCGGGATACCCCAGCATCGAAAAGATCACATCAGAATCTTCCGCAACCGAGGCCGGGTTATCTTTCCATTGAGCCCCTCTTTCTTCCAATGCATGTGCCTTGGAACGAGTTCTCGAGTAAAGGGAGAGCGGAAAACCAGCGTTTAAAAAATGCATCGCCATGGAATAGCCCATAACCCCTACACCCAACCAGCCTATCTTGATTTTTTTCATCCTTGAATTTACCACAAAATATAAAACTGGTCGGGCCGGCGAGATTTGAACTCGCGACCCCTACACCCCCAGCGTAGTGCGCTACCAGACTGCGCTACGGCCCGACCTAAAGTCAAATATTACAAACATCGAAACTGATTTAAGACAGAGCTCTAGTCAAGACAAAGCCCGAATCTGCCTGAGTAAAATTCTAGCCTTTTCGAAGGAAATTGATTGCGAAACAAAAGATTCAGTATTAGTTAAGTTTTGAAATGAAAACATCTTCTTGGATCACAATTATCTTATCGTCCCTAATCTTGCTTGCTTCCATTCTGTTTGCTGACAAGGTTGAACCCGCCAAGGATGCGGTTTCCTTTAATGGTAATCATTATAAGGCGTTCCTTGATACCAACAGCACCTGGTGGGAAGCCAAGTTTGCATGCGATGATATTGGTGGAGAGCTCGTGGTGATTAGCTCTGCTGAAGAAAATGCCTTCCTTTGCAAGCTTGCCAAAGAAAACTTGATCTGGCTTGGCGGCACCGATGAATTCGAGGAAGGTATCTGGACCTGGGATAATGGCGAAGATTTCAAATTTAAAAATTGGGCTGAAAATCAACCATCGGGTGCTTCAGGGCACAACTTTTTGATCTTGGATAGTAAAACTGGAAAATGGGCAGATACCACTGATTTTTCAGGTAAAGTGAAAGGCTATATTTGTGAATGGAAAGGAACCGCTCCCAAGAGTGGGAAATCTAAATCCTCAAAGTAGCTTAATCCTTTTTATCTTTCACAAAAGCCGATTGTTTTAAATCACTCGGCTTTTTTTTGGCCGGATTCATATTGGGCAATCCATGCTCTCGACCAATCCTTAAATTGGTCTTGTTCGATTTTCAACCGGGCCTGTTCCATCAAGCTGACGAAGAAACGTAAATTGTGAAGGGTCAAGATTACCCCGGCTAGGGATTCCTTTGCTTGAATTAAATGCCTGAGGTAAGATTTTGAAAATTGTTGGGAAGCAAAGCAATCGGTTTCTTCATCCAAAGGCGAATAGTCATCTTGATACTTCTGATTTTTTAAATTCATGGTTCCCCGGGAGGTAAATGCCATCCCGTGACGGGCCGCTCGGCTCGGCATAACACAGTCGAACATGTCTGCCCCCATCCCGATCATCTTCAACAATTGGGGAGGAGTCCCGACTCCCATTACATACCTTGGTTTTTCCCAGGGTAAAACTTTTGCAGTCCAAGATACTTGTTGTAGCATCTCCTCCTCGGTCTCCCCTACGCTTACCCCTCCAATCGCATACCCTGGGAAATTCATTTCTATCAATTCATCAGCGGATTGAATTCGTAGATCTTCAAACCTGCCACCTTGTACGATACCGAATAGATTCCTTCCTTCCACTTTTCCTTGGCCGAGGTTCCATTCCTCCCGGCACATCTTTGCCCATAAAGTAGTTCGGGAAACTGCTTTTTTCATCTGTTCCCGGGTGGCATCGGCTGGAGGGCATTCATCCAAGCACATCGCGATATCCGATTTTAATCCTTCTTGGATCTGCACCGCTTGCTTAGGCCCGAGGAAAATTTCACGCCCATCCAAATGAGATCGAAAACACACCCCTTCATCGGTCATTTTTCGTAAGCTTGAAAGACTGAAAACTTGAAACCCCCCGCTGTCGGTAAGCACCGGCCCGCTCCAGTTCATAAATTTTGACAACCCCCCAGCTGCTTCGACCACTTCCACACCCGGTCGAAGGTTCAGGTGATAGGTGTTGCCTAAAATGATGGGGCACCTTACCGTTTCATATAAATCTCTGGGTAAAACTCCTTTTATCGTCGCCTGAGTCCCAACCGGCATAAAAACCGGGGTAGGAACGACTCCACCAGGCAAACTCAAAGTACCCGATCTGGGACCATCGGCATTTCCATGCTCGAGAACAAAAGAGCTTTTCGGATTTTCTGAAATCAAATCGTTCACAGGATGTATTCAATACGCGAATTCTTTCCATCGGTAAACCAGAGAAAACTTGAACTTTGATCTTTAACTTGAATGATTTCAGCTGTGGATGCTTTAACCAAGACCAAATACGACATTATCGGAGATGTTCATGGACATCTTGAACTACTTACCGGCTTGTTATCTCTGCTAGGATACCAAGACAAGGATGGTTGCTTCTACCATCCTGAGGGCAGAAAAGCGGTATTTCTTGGAGACTTGATCAATCGCGGGCCCGACTCCCCCGGCGTCCTTCGTCTGGTTCAGGAGATGCATAACAAGGGGGAAGCTTTTGTATGCATTGGAAATCATGAATTTCGCATCCTCCAAGAAGTTGTAAATTCTGGAAGCCTAGAAAATAGAGAACTACTTCCCTTTCTTAACTGGATTCAATCCTGGCCTCTTTTTTTAGAATTCCCTGGCTTTCGAGCGGTTCATGCGGCTTGGCACTTTTCATCCATAAAGGCCTTGTCTGGGGTAAGCCTTACAAGCGATTATTTTATCCGAAGCTCTTTAGAAAACGGATCCGTAACCCAAAGATCGATCCAGAACATCCTCTACGGAATAAGAGTTCATTTGCCCAAAGAACAGGAGATGAAAGACAGGTTTGGCATAGCCCGAAAAAAAGGAAGGATCAAATGGTGGCAGGATCCAGTCGGGAAGTCTTTTTCGGAATATTTGCTTTCCCCGATGTATCCAGCTCCTTCTCACTTATTTCCTGAAGCTAAGGAAGTGGAAGGAGTCGAACCATACCAAAAACCTGAACTTCCGGTTTTCTTCGGACATTACTGCCTTCCACCTGAAATCCCCAAGGTAAATGGGCAAACCGTTTGCCTGGATGGATGTGTAACCTGTGACAAGAAACTCTGGGCCTATTCCTGGAAGGGGGAATCCAGTCCAACATCATCCAACTTAATCTATTTCCCAAGAAACCCGATTCCTACTGAAAATTAAATCTCTGCATTGGAACGCCACGAAATTCAAGCATCATCCAGCGAATCCAACCCTTCGAGATGAGCCACGTCTCCCCAGCTTACCAAGTTCCATCCCTTCGCGGACTTTTCCAATCGGTTAATCGAACAATTAAGCAGGACAAAATTTCTTTCGGCATCCAGTGGAATATTTAAGGCATAGCGGAAAATAGCTCCTAAAAATCCACCATGAGTTACGATGCCAATCACTTTTCCGGGATGACGATGGGCGAGTTCTTCTAGGGTACCAGAACAACGGTCATAAAACTGATGATAACTTTCACCTCCCGGAACTTGATATTCCGGACCTGAATTTCGAAAGGCATCATATTCTTGAGGACGATCTCTTTCCATTTCTACTGTGGTCAGACCTTCTAGAACTCCAAGGTCTCGCTCTCTTAAGGATTCCATACATTCGGCCTGCAGTCCGGCAGGACCCCCAACTAATCGGGAGGTATGCTGAGCTCTTTCCAAATCACTGGTATAAAAATGATCCATCTCTTCATTCTCCATGCGAAGCCCCAAGGCCTCCGCCTGAGCTACTCCCCGACCACTTAGGGCCGAGTCCGCATGTCCTTGCCATCGACCACTTAGATTCCATTCGGTCTCTCCGTGCCTGATCAATATAATTTTGGTATGATTACTCATTGATTCAGACCTTAGCTGCTCAAATGATTCAGGTCAGCCCTAATCCAAAAAGTTTGCCAAAATTGTTCACTTTTATTGCTGAGGTTTCATATTGACCCCTCGAAAATGTTGAGATCTCAGGGTCAGATGCGAAGAAGGAATCAGCTCAAACTGGACTCCAAGAAGAAGAATGCTTTTTCCATTTAAAAGTTTTGAATAGTATGATTTATACATGCCTGCTGTTTTTTTATTTTTTCTCGGATTTATTTTTACCGGTTGCTCAAGTTCAAACTTTCAAAACAAAAGCCTGATTGAGAAAGCGAAAATCTATGAGCAACGGGCAAAGACCAGTCAAAAACTTTCCGAACTTCAAAGATTTAGCCCACCCTACTTCAGCTCGATGGGAAATCAAGACTGGTACTCCTTACATGGTGAGCACATGCGCCGAGCATATCTGCGGGAAGCCAAACGCTACCGAAAGCTTGCCCAGCAAGCCAGAGACCAATACCAGAAAGAGAAAAATACCTCTTTCCCGGATTGATTACCTAATTACTTCTTAGGAGGAAAGTCTCGATACTTCCACTCCGGAGATCCCTTAGGTTCCGGAGCTATTGGACTTTTTCCCAGACCATAGTCCTGAGGTTGCATACCCAGGGAAGGCCAATGATTTTCATCCCGTATGAAGCCAAAAAAAGAGGGGTAAAAAGGATCAATGTACGCAACATCTGCATGCGCGGGTACGGATCGACCGGTTAAGAAATAAGCAGCATTTACCACCATTCTACGAAGATCTTCGCTTACAAAGTCGACTGAAGAACCGGCAGTCGTACAAAATGTGGTACCTTCGTTTCCATTCGGAGCTTGATAAGGGTGGAGCCATGCAAAGGGTTGCATCGGTTCATTCTTTTCATCCACAAAGGCAGAATCGGGTGCTAAAGATTCAGTAACGGCTGCACGCATCAAAATCGTATCTTGCTCGGTTAGCCTACGGATGCCATAGACATCTGAAGGGGCAAAAACATCGGTCACCCCCTTGAGAATTGGATGGGCTGCATTGCTGACCTCGATTATTCCTCTTGCTCCCTCCTTCTTATGTTTACCGTGGTGGTTGACCCAACCCTCTCCCATAATTAAGGGACCAAATTCACCATATTTAATTTTTCCTCCAAAATTACCACCTCCAGTAAAAGCATGGGTCGAAGTACGAATCCCAATTACTGGTTTCCCGGCGTTCAAGAAATTGGTGATGTGCTTGGCATCTTCGTGGGTAGGTTGTCGAAAACGAGTACCAATGATGAGAAGATCCGCTCCATTCAAATGGTACCAACCACGCACCCCCTTTTGGTTATTTGGGTCGATATACTTCCCTTCCGAATCCCAAGAAAATAATACCTTACATTCAAACCCATGTTTTTGGGAAAGAATCTTGGCGAGCATGGGCATGCACTCTTCAGATCGGTATTCCTCATCTCCGGATACCAGAACTATGGTTTTACCCGAACCTGGCTTATCATTTCCGGGCAAATGCAGGATTTCATGATGCTCCGCAAAAACTTCGGAACATAAAAGAATCGAGAGAAGGAAGGAAAATTTCAACATATCTTTTTCTTTTTTTGATTTTGTTTTCTTACTTAATAAGTCCAAGAGAGGATTTAGATGCAGAATAAGCACTCTTACTTTTTTCCACTACATAATTTCCAGCCTTGGTCATAAAACAACCGGAGGAAAAGAATACGCAGGATAGAATTAAGAAAATTTAGAAGTTTTAGGAATTTCATAGTTTGTGACAGTTTTTACAGCGATTGTTATCAGGTTAGGGATAGTATCATCCAATTATTCTTACTCCTACAAGTGAAAACTTCGTAATTAAAACAAAAAAAGAACCAAAAAGATCATGGATAAAAAGCTCGCCAAGAAGGAATATCAGTGATATGAACATTTCATGTTCAAAAACATACCATTTAATCGAGTGGAGTGGGTGACCAGTATCTTTCTCATCTCCACGGCAATATTAACTATTACTGCGGTGCCGTGGTACTTTTGGACTTATGGTTGGGACTGGTTTATATTTTGTTTATTTATCTTTTTCTATTTAGCAACCGGGATGAGTATCACGGTGGGCTACCACCGTCTGTTTTCACACAAGTCATTTAAAGCAAAGTGGCCGGTTAAACTCTTTGTCTTGTTATTCGGTGCCGCTGCTTTCGAAAATGCTGCTATTTGGTGGAGTGCCGAACATCGCAAACACCACAAACATGTTGATACTGACGACGATCCCTATGACATTAGTAAGGGCTTTTTTTGGGCCCACATGGGATGGTTAATGTTCAAGTTAAAACCAGAACCTCCCTTGGATAATGTGGGAGATCTGAGAAAAGATAAATTAGTGATGTGGCAATACAAATGGGTCCATCTCATTTCCTTTATTGTCAGTTTTGGAGTGCCTGCATTGATCGGCTATCTCTATGCAATATCCACCGGGAATTTATCTCCCCTAGGGGGTACCCTTGGGGGATTATTAATTCCTGGAGTGGCACGTGTGGTAATGGTTCAACACGCCACCTTCTGCATCAATTCCCTTTGCCACATGATCGGTAAAAGACCCTACTCCACTAGCCATAGTGCAAGGGACAGCTGGATTGCTGCAATTTTCACGATGGGTGAAGGATATCATAATTATCATCACGAATTTCAATGGGACTACCGGAATGGGGTGAAACCGTGGCAACTGGATCCATCGAAATGGATCATCTGGACACTATCCAAGTTTGGAATGACCAGTGATTTGAAACGTGTACCCGACGAAAGAATTCTTCTTGCCGAGTCCAAGGAGACCAAGCGTCAAATAAATGACCAGATCTCTCTCTTTCAAGAATCCCTTTCCAATTCAGCCAGTGAATTAGTGGAACAAACCATTGCCTCTCTGGAACAACTGAGCGACCGCTTGAATGAGATCACCGGCGAGCTTCAAAGTGCAGCCAAGGAAAAAATTAACCTTTCCAGAACCAAGTTAAATGCATTAAGTCACGAACTTCGTAGTATGGTTTCAGAGATTGAATCCTTCGGCAAAATCTCCTTAGCTTCGGCTTAAGTTTATTTTACAGATTTAGAGGTAGTTTCCCCTGAGAATACCCGACCTTTTTTAACTGATCTGAAGAAGTAAAGATATCTTATAAATTCTTAATCTATTTATTTGTTCCTTCTTCGCTGATTGATATTTTATCCCAGAAGAACAGTAAGAATACACCAGCAATGACTCCTGCCATGATTGCGGGAAAGGTCCAGTACTCTTTCCACTGAGTCATGGTGGAAACTAGTAATTCAGGAGATAAACTCGTGGGTAAATCGACCGAAAACATCTGGCTGAGTTGAGAAAGAAAACTAAATTCCTCTTCCCCCCGAAATGATTTAATTTTCCCATCCATGGTATCAAATCCGGTAACTCCCCTACCCCAACTTGAAAAATCAAAGGTTAATCCGAACAGTTTGGAAGGTACTTGGTAAAAAATACCGAAACATACCCCGTAACCAATATACATCCCCAAGCCCTGGGTGAAAAAAACCAGCATGCTCTGGGCCTGACTCCGGATGGTATCCGGTGCCACCTTATCGGTATACATAAATCCGGTGACAAAGAAAAAGTCGTAACAAATCCCATGCAGGGCAACCCCAAGAAAAATCATCCATTGTACTTGCTCCGGTGCTCCCAAGGCAAAGAGAACATATCGTAAGACCCAGGCCAGCATCCCAATCAAGATCATCCATTTTACTCCCAGCTTCCGAAAAAAGAATGGGATCAGAAGCATGAAGAAAATCTCCGACATTTGCCCAATCGCCATCGTCGATGCCGGTTGTAGAAATCCTGTATTACCCAAGTAATTACTCATGGTCCCGTAATAATATGCTAGGGGAATACAAATCAGCATGGAACAGATCATAAACACTGCAAAAGCGGGTCTTTTTAACAACCCGAATGCATCCAGCATCAACAAGTCACGAACATTAATTGGCTTCCCCTTAGCGGGAGCCGGAGTATGGGGAAGAAAAAAGGAAAAGATTCCCAGTAAAACCGAGGATATCCCGCTGAGATAAAACATTTCAAATTTCGCGGACCAGCCGAGGATTCCCACTACCAACCCCGCAACGATCCAGCCAATCGTGCCCCACACTCTCACTTTTGGAAAAGTCAGACGGTCCAGATTCGCAAAGGCGATCGAGTTAGAAAGGCCAAGGGTGGGCATAAAGCAGAGCATATTCAAGATCAGTAAAGTCACCATTAATTCTCCATTCCCAGCAGCCATTACCGAAGGAACCAGTAAAAGTAAGATTCCACCGACCACAAATAATACCGCCATCACGATTTGAGAGGGGAAAAAGCGATCCGCGATTAAACCAAGAAACAAGGGAGCAATCATGGCCCCAAGGGGAGCGGAGCCATATGCCGAACCCGCAAAATCTCCAAATTCATTACTTCCCAAACATAAACCAAGGGTGGCAAACCACGCACCCCAGCTAAAGAATTGTAAAAACATCAAAATACAAAACCGGAAAAGGGAATTCTTCATGATCAGATGCTATTTTTCTTTCTTTGCACCTAGCAATCAGAAAAAAAAAGGCTCTTTGGAAAGACTGGAAAAATTGGGCTCGAATCTAGTACCCGTCCTCAATTTCTAGCTCTTCTCCTCCAAAGAAAACAATTTTTTCCAAAACCCGGCCAACTTCGGAATAATACATCCATACCCCATGCTCCTTAGCCAGGTTAAACCCTCCTTGTTGCGATCGAAATCCATTCTCATACCACCAGGTAAAGATTCCCACTTCTTGACCATCGAGATATTGTCCCTCACTTGCGTGCTTTCCAGAATCATACCACTTTTTAAACTTCCCATGAAGTTTACCTTCTTTGTAGGCACATTTCCGGTTCAAATTCCCATTCTCAAAATATTTCTCATAGGGTCCATGTTTAATCCCGTTTAGAACTAGGTATCTTTCCTGCAATTCTCCATTTCCATAGAGGCTTTTGATACCCCCGGAAAACAGAATATCCACCCCCTTTTGGTATACCATACCATCCTCTTTAAATTCCAAATCCTGCTTGTTAACCCATTCCGTGTTATCCAGATCGGCTTCAATTTCTTGAATTTCGACCTTGTCAACCACTACTTCATCTGGATTAATCCGGGACAAATCGTCCTCTTCCTTAAAGGCATCGGTGGTATTGTTGGACTCGACTACTTCTTCCATAGGTCCACTCGGACAACCCATCAAGAAAAGAATAGAGATAAGGGCAAGGTATCGCATACCTTTTGATGCAAGCAAACTACTGAATTTAGTCAAGCAAAGCTCTTACTAGCAGCTTAGATTGATTCGTTAAACATTCACACCTCGCGGTATCCTTTGGAGCTCGAGATTTGGGTGGGGAAGTTCACTTAATCTTTATTATTAGCCTTGGTTCGATTTTGAATCTCGATGGTATAGGACTCGGCTTCTGCAATCTGCTCCTTAGTCATTTGATTTGTTACAATTTCCAGTTTTCATTTTGCCATTTCGATACCGTTCGCTATTGCAAGTCTCAGCCAAGCACAGGCTTCCATATAATCTAGAGGCACTCCTTTTCCATCGTCGTACATCAATCCAAGGTTGTTCTGAGGAACAGCATCTCATTTGCCAGCCTTTTAGCTCGCTCAAGCTCTATCTCTTCTCCACAGCCAACTATCAAAAGTGCTAAAATTGAAGCTAAAATGGTGATTTTCATTTTTGATAACCAATCATTAGCAATTAGTGTGGTCAAACTAAGCTACATCATTCGTGTCTTTTTAGGCATTATTGTGTTTTAAAATGGAAAGGTAATCTACAAAATCTGGAAAGCGAAGTTTGACCAAACTCAGAGTTTTGACTTAGGTTAACAGTTAATGAGATTTGGAAGGTATATACTAGGGTTGTTTTTTTTGTGTTCTTTTTTGAATGCCCGTACTTTTACCAGTGCGGACGGAATCCGAGAAATAGAGGCTTCCATCACAGCCTATGATCCAAAAGCAAAAGTGGTAAGCATTGTACGAAAGGATGGAAAATCTTTTCACTCCAACCTGACTTCCTACAGCGAAGCTGATCAAAAATATATTTTGAAATGGTCTGCAGGGAGAAGAGAAAATTATCTCTATGTGGGGAAAGAATATCCCGAGCACCTCGCCATGTTTCAGAAAATTCTGGATGCAGGAGGTGTGGGTTACGGACCCGTTTACTTAAACGAATCCGATCTTACTCCGGTCATCACGGGTCAGGGTCCTACCCCCTTTCTTGCATGGGTCAATGGCTATGATCAGTTGAATCGAACGAGGGGTCGATTAGCTAGCCAAATTAATTTTGATCTGATCCAGAATAATTGGAGGGCAAGAATCCGTTTTCGAGCAAGTCGATCGGTGAGTAGAAATTCAGGCTTTGAAGTGGTACGATCGGGAAATGAATATGGTCTATCTCGGGTAGGAGGCCCGATTTTATACCAACAGCCGGGACAATTGGTGGTGGTTGGAGAAAATGTGGACCCAAACAGCGTGTTGGTCCTTCCTCGTAGTCCATCTCCGGTATATGTGAATCCCTTCAAGGGCTGGGTGAGAATGAATGGAGCGAATTTTTCGCAGGGTGGATTTACCGGTTCTACCCGATCCTTTAGCAACCAAGTGGGCATAACCATCCAGGTCAACCGGTAGATTATCTACCTGTTGGACAAAAAAGCTTTATTCTTCAACGATTATTTAGGCACAATCATGTAATGCGAAGAACAACTTCAGCGAGGAAGCTGAAATTACACTTTTATTGAAATATATTGATTGGAGATTTGAAGAGATGAAAGTATCAAAACCTCATGCAATGTAATTGGATAAATAAGCCAACGCCATGACTAAAGCCAACATCACCATAACAAAACCCCAATTGTTATATTGATCATTTGTTTCCATAAAAAGTATAACTGCATATTCCATACCAACGGAAACCCAAACATTAAAATGTTCAAAATCGTTAAGTGCCCTAACTTATCCATGAATTCTTTAAATTAAGAAAATCTAATTGGTTAATAACAAGACCCGTTTAACGAGAAAAAGGGATGATACCAAAAAATGGATATTGATTCTTACTTTTAAGAAATTTGAGTTCAATTGAGGTTGGACTTAAATTCAAAACGATATCTTAGAGCCTTGTGAATTCTGATTTTTAATCCTTTTTTGACTGGACGATCAGTGAAAAAATGGGAATCAGACTAAAGTACCTGCATGTGCTCTGGTCAAGAACTGGCTTTCATTTCACCTAGTTTCTACATCCCACAGTAATTGGATTCCAAGCAGGAATTTCAATAAAGTCTTGATTCACATTTGACCTTTCTAGCTTTGCCTATCCTAAAATGTTTGGATTAATTGCTCCAATGAATACAAAATTACAAAATCGCCTGAAAGGAATGGTGCTTGGTCAATTTATCGGTGATGCGGTTTCTCTCGGCGTTCATTGGATTTATAACACCAAAGATATCGAATCTGCATATCCAGACGGCTTACTGGGCTTCGAGGTTCCTGCAGAAGGTCATTACCATGCCGGAAAGCAGTCTGGCGACCCAACCCACTACGGCTATGCTGCATGGGTACTGCTGGAGTCACTTACCGAAGAAACATTTTTTGAGGCCGCCACTTTTGGAAAGGCTTTCGTTGAGAAAATGGATCCAAGCAAGGGATACTCAGGCTATTTTGATTCTGCTACTCGTGGGACTCTTGAAAACTACAAAAATCACCTCGAGATATCCATCGAGCCCTACCCTTTTCAAGAGGGATCTGATGATGATCAATTGGCTACGATTTCAGTCCTTGCGGTCCTGATCGCTTTTTATGTTGCCCGTAATCACGGACTACCGGAAGATCCTGCGGATCTATTGGAGCAAGTGGAAAAACTTACCCGCGTCCGTCAAAATAACGACCGGGCAGTTGCCTACTGTCAGGCTCACACCCGCTTACTCCTCGAACTGCTCGCCGGGCGAGATATTCATAGTGCGTTTCATCATGTCGAGGAGCAGCTTGATACCGAAGCCAAGCTCGATCGTGAAGTACGCCGGAAGCTTAGGGAAGCCTTTCAACTCAAACACAAGAACACCATTGAAGCGACTGATCTCCTTGGCCAAAGTTGCCCTCTTATTTGTAGTTTCCCCTCGGCTGTGCAAGCAACTGCAAAGCACAATGAAGATTTTCAAACTGCAATCCTAGAGACTGCTAGAGCTGGCGGAGACAATGCAGGACGTTCCGCCATGATCGGTAGTTGGATTGGTGCAAGACTCGGTGTAGAAAAATTACCTGAGGATTGGATCCAAAAGCTTAACGGAGCTCCGAAGATATTCTCTATCCTTGAAGGTTGGGGACTGTAATCCTTAATTCTTCTTGGAATATCCGCCTATTGTGCTAAACAGACGAGTAATCCAGAAACAGCTGCGTGAGGTTTAATTCGAACCCACGACCGTTTCACCATCCTACCAATCCGCATCGAGGAATCACGACTCTTTTTCTTCCTTCCCGAAAAATGTATGATAATATTTAAAGACATACGGATAGCAGAATTCTTTTGGTCACACCGATTGCCAATGGTTGTTTACAAATAAAAGATACAAGAACAAAGCCAGAATTTGAATCAGACGACTAAGAGAGCTCATTGTTTGTCACTTATCATCCTATTTATCGTCCTTAGAATCATCTCTAAAACTTAGCAATAATGACTTGATAATATCTTTACTGAAATATAAAGCAAAGCAGGTAACAATAATTTGTACCTCAGGTTGTCCTTCATTTAACCCAATTAAAGGAGTCCAAACAGCAGTGGCTAAACAAATGTCAGCATAAATTTTATCTTTTAGCCAATACTTACACAAAAAATAAAAAGATAGCATTAGCAAGAAAGCAATCACCCACATACCCATGCCGATATACCTATCAGATGAAACTCCTTCTGTGGCTATTACATCAATCATGATCGCGATTATTCACCAAAGTGGCATAAAACTGCTTTTATCTACAATCAACTTTCAAATTCGTCACTCATCGATAGCGCTTATGATGAAGCTTTAACCCGAGGAAACTTTTACTAAAGAAATGCTTCATAACCACTAATAACTTTGGAAGCTTTTAAGATTTACTATTTTTAAAGCAATAGTAGCGGGACCAATTCCAAGTTATTCAGCAAATATAATTTTTGTCAATTACCTGAGGGGGTCTGTCATTTAGAGAAAATTTTAAAGAGAAGGCTAATTAAAATACTTAGGATAATAGAGGTTGTTATTGGAAAATAAAAATTAAAATTTTTTCTTTCTATTCTAATGTCACCAGGTAATCTTCCTAGACCCAGATTTGATAGAAATGGATACAGAAAACCTACCAAAATAAGTATTATACCTGTTAGGATGAAAATTTTTGTCATTTCGAATACCGAAAGCCTCCTATTCTTCTGCTTGAATTTCCGGATTATCTTTTATTATCCTACTCTCTGGGGCCAACCTAATACTAGTTCTCAAGGTACCATCTAACAAAGATTTTTGGAGTTGCTCCTCGGCGGTCAGTTTTTTCGACTCCTCGTTATCCTCTGAATTCAAAGAGATTACCTTTGGCAAATCAAAATCCGTCTTTTTTTGGTCTTCATATTTCATATTATTTAACTCGGTAGAAAATTTTAAAACGCTTACCACATTCTTGGGATTAAACCTTCATCTGCTCAAGTCAGCTTCGATCATTTATTGAAGTTATTTAGACTTGGAGGAGGGTAAACATTTTCAAATCTTTGTTTCTTTTCGACTGTAGGATCAAAATTTAAGTTTTGAATTCATTATTTTTTCGTTCGTTTTCCTTTTGGAAAAATGACTTCATCATCAGGAAGATCCCGATCATAAGACTACTAGCAATTGTATATACTACTGAAAATGCTATGAAAGAATCAGGTGAAAGTCCTAAGAGATCAGGAATGATGTTTATGCTTATGAGCCAAATTCCAACACAAATAAAAATGGTCACGATTGTCGCAGCAGTTTGCATCATAATGCTTTCCGATTTGATTGTTTCAATGTCTCAAAAAACCATCTTCGTAGGTCATCGTCAAGAATTCGCTACCATTCCACCTAGATACCGTAACCCTTAGACCGCAAAAGGTACTCTTTTAAGTTAAAGTTTCTGGATATTAATTAAAAAAGGTTTCCTTCCAAAATATTTAGCATTGTGAAAATTTCTGGGTTGTAATCGATAATAAGTTCGAATGGATAAAATAATGGCGACCCCCCCTTTAAAGTGCTTTCATTTTGCTGTCACTTTTGCGTGCTACTACACCTATTTATTGAACTTTTTTGTATGCTTGCACCTTTTATCCGAACATCTGCTACAATAGTAACATAGGCACTAACTTGAATAGTGTAATACTAATTTCTATCTCCAATTACTTAGAGCGATGCTTTTTCCATAATATCCTCACTAAAACCGTAATGCCGAATGCGACCCACATTATCCACATATACTTGTTCGGTATATACCAAAGACAGAGAGTCATGAGAATGAATAGAATGATTTGAGCAATCCGATTCACTTTTGAAATATCCAATTTATCAGATTAATCTGAAAGTTTATAGTTTATCGAAAAAATAACGCACAACAAAATAGACAAGACCTGATACTCCAAGTAAAAAAATCCGACTATGTCATGAAAATATCGATACCAAAAGTTATAGTTCCTATTGCACGCTATAAATATTCCAAGCATAAACCCAACCGCACTAATCATACGAATTTTCTTAACCATTATTTGCTTTTCTAACTCAAAACCCCTATGCCCACCAAGAAAAACGAGTCCAGATAATACCTGACTACCTCCCAGCCATAACCAAGCCAGAGGAAACAGTTTGAATCAGTAATTCGCTCCGATCTGAATAGATGGTGTAATCTCAATCTCTGTATCTGTACCTGCCTCTTCTGCACAGCTAAATAATTATAGTACCAAACTAAAAGCTACAAGAGGGACCCTCATTTTTGTATTCAAGTATGACATCGCACAATCAAACCACTTCCCATCCCCCTGTTCAAGCAAGTGGATAAGTTAATAATTTAGAATAAACATATCCCCAACTCGCGGTATCCTTTCGAACGGTAAATACGGGTACGGAGGTTCATAGGGAACTATACTGCCCCATGTTGTACAGAGCCTGCACTTCTTCGGCGGATAAGGCACGGTCGTAGATGCGGACATCGTCGATGAGTCC
>DEYT01000058.1 GCA_002364975.1 Opitutia bacterium UBA3151
TGTACCATATTGCTTGTGGTAATTATACAATGGGAAATCCCACCAAGAACCATCTTTTTCCTGCAGTGGTACTAGGATTTTAGCCATCTTTTTTTGGTACTTTTCCTTCTCAGGCATGGGTAGTGTATCCAAACATAGTGAAGCATAGAGATGACCATAGTAAAAAAAATAGCCAGCAACTGCGAACCATGATTCATGAGGCACCGGTCTTTTTCTGGCTACATCCAACCAGCCATTTCGGGTAAACAAACGATCCAGGCAAAGCATATGAACCTGATCGTCGATTTGGTCGTAGCCCCACATCTGTAAGGCATAATTACAAGCATGGGAACGCCCTAAGCTACCCGCTGGTCGATTAATTCCGGCCCGAGGACGATTTTTCAAGTACTCCCCGTATAAATAACTATGATCTGGTAGCCTTTGCCTAAGAATTGCTGCAATTGCTCTGGATACTAGCCTTTCTGGAACTTCTACACCAGTTTCTTGGGCTTTTTTTAGGGCAATTAAGCCGGTAGCATTCACAAAAGAAATGGAAGATCCGGAGGGCTTTTGAGTCTGTGCCTTAAAGTCATAATAACCCCATCCGCCATCGATCGATTCGTATTTTTCAAGCATGGAAACTTGATGCTTGATTACTGCTTGTATTTGTTTTTTTCTTTTCTTGTTTGTAGCTCTTTCATAAATCTTGGCCAAGGCTTGTAAACCGAAGGAGTGGGACCAAACATTGTAAATTGCCATGGGAGTTGCACGCCTAAGATTGGGTAACTCTTCAAGAAGAAAGACTTCCCCTCTTCTTATAGTTTTATCAAATTTTGAATCCTGTCCTTTTGCTTCGATAAGTGCGGATGTGCTCAATGCGGTAACGGCAAGCCTAAATGCTCGATGAGAGCCAGGGATCGGTGCGAATATATTGAGTCCCTTGGTCTGAGTAGCAGAACCCCAAGAACCGTCGTCATTCTGATTTTCTGAGAGGAAATCACAACCGTGATTGATTGCATCAAAAATTTGACTAGTGGAGGAATTATAATCTTGGGCCAATATGATTTGGCATCCAAAGAACCAACCTAAAACAACTAGAGTTAAACGTCTCAATACTTTGGTTTTTCTTTGAGAACTTTATCCCTCATTGTGATCCCTCTAAGAATCTCAAGGGTGTCACCAGCCTGCTTTCCCACATCGACCCTTTTTTTCCTGCTCTTCCCGGATTTGTTCAAAACATAAACATACAAGATTTCTGGATCATAGTCATCTTTGAAAACAAACTTCGCAGGAAGTGTGATAGCAGACTTTTTTTCATATGCTACAAAAGTGAAGGAACATGCAGTACCGGGGACAGGATTATTGAATCCTTTTGGCAGAGTGAATGCTAGAATTGCATGATATTTGTTGGGCGAGTGGGGGCTTTCACTTACAGATTCTATCTTTGCATTTATTTTTTCTTCCGGCAATGATGAGAAAATAAGTTTCCCGATAAGACTTTTTTGCACGAGATAAAGATCTTTTTCTGGGATCTCGACAATAGCCTTGAACCTTTTACTTGGGCATACAGTTAAGATTTCTTCATATGCTTTAAGATTTCCACCTTCTTGTAATTTGTTCTTTAAGGGCAAAGTACCTGACCATTTTCCTCGTTCAAAGGTTCCCCAATATACTTTTCCATCTACTGGGCTTTTTAAAGTCATATTTTTCAAATCCTGCTCTAAATCTCTCTTATTTTTAAGTAAGATTTTTTTCCCCTGTTCCATCTTAACGAGCTTGAGCTTAATTAATTTTACTTCAGCGGGGGTTGTTTTCCTTTGCGCGGAGAACAATAATTTTTCACGATTAAAAGAATCTTGCATGGCCTTTTGGCTGCGAGGTGCCTGAATCGTGTTGAAATCTTCGAAATTCTTTTGAGCAGATTCGACGCTGAATTTAGCGTAATCTACCTGATTCTTTGCACGCTGTAGGATGATTTCTTCAGTTTCTTCGGTGAGATCGTCCTCTTGATACATTTTCTCCAACTGGTTTAATTCCTCTTGCGAGTAGAGTAAATAATCTTGAACACGCTTGAGATTCATCTGCAGAGATCTTTTTTGAAAAGGTAGATCCTGGTTTTTGAATCTTTTAAAGTCTTCCTGGACATATTTTTCATTGAGTTCAATCGCTTCCATTTCTAGTGGAACTAAGCTTTCTGCAAGTTTGAGCTCAACTTCAAGGATCTGAAAATCAATCTCTAATAGCCTTAATTCATGGGAGAGGTTATGAATTTGCTGACGAATTTTTTCTTGGTCAAGTTGAACAAGGATTTCATCTTTTTTTACCATTCTACCCTGTTTAGGGGATTGTACTACTCTGAGATCACTCCAGTAATTTGTTTTGATGGCCAGGGTCTGGGCATCTATATCTTCAATGAAGCCTTTGAGCGTGAGATTGATTTTAAAAGGTTTTATTTCTGCCCGTATGGTTTCAGTTTCCGTAAGATCCTTGGCTTCTTTTTTCCCCTGATTCGGAACCTGAAGGCTAACATTTTTATCAAGCGATGGGATTTTTTCTTTTTTATCTTGTGAAAAGGTAATTTTTTCAGCTGAGAAAACTATCAAAATTTGAATAGATAAAAAGTATATTTGTTTAAGTAGAAATGTCATAATGAACAAAATTAGAAACCTTTAATAAAAATGAATTTTAGGAACCTACAAGGTTTCTTTGAATAGGCTAGGGGCAAAAATTTTTGTGAATTGCAATATCGTTGTGTTGAACCACAACCTAAGGCAGATGCCCAAAACCTAATCGACTTGCTCGACTTCAAGAGGGAAACTGAGCTTTCCCCCATTTCGGGCAATCATTCTGAGTACAGACTGGGTGGCTTTTTCAACCAGGAAATCACTTTCAACTCCTAATGCTAAAGCAGTTTCTTCAAGATTACTAACGGCAATCGGTTTCAAAGTTTTGGTATTTTGTGGTTGAACCAAATCTACATCAGCTTCGGGTATCCTAGAACCATCTTCTAGGGTGCTTTCAACTTTATTCTGTTGAATTCGACTTTCGGTTGATTTCATGGTTTCTGTCTGGGTGGATGTTTGGACTCCCGATTGTTCAAAAGATATTGGAGAAGTTGGTGACATATCAACAGTGGGTGGATCATTTGCTAGAAGGGGCGTGCCCAAGTCGGATAATGTTCGAAGCTCTAAGGAATCATTGGAGAGTGTGTTAGTATCAGCTTTTTCTGGGAATTCTTTTGAAGTATCCTGCTTCCCAGTTAATTTTCTTCCCAATTCCACAAAATATTCTTCTTGCTCTAGATTTTCTAATCTCTCTTGGGCAATTTCTAATTTTTCTGAGATTTCAGTTTTTTCATTTTCCAGTTGTGTAACTGGAGCTTGCACCAATTCTGAAGACACCTTGAGACCATCCTCAAGAGCAGAAATTCTTTTGTCTAGGGCATCCTTTTGAGCAAGGACTTCTTTAATTAGTTCACTAGTATCGTCCCTTTTTCGAGCCACTGAAATTTTGCTTTCGATTTCATCTTTTTGTTTGGAAAGTTCTTCGATCGCCCACCTGATTGAAGCTGTCTGGTCATTTGACATAATTCATGGTTAAATGAAATTTTGATGAAATCAAGGCATTACGCTGAAATTATTCATTTTTTGTTCTCTAAGAGCACATGATACCATTCGAGATATGATTCAAATGTCTTATTCAAGGTAAAGTTCTGCATGTAAAATTGAAAAGCATTCTTTTTTATTTTATCGGATGGAATCGCATGCAGTATTTGGATTATACATTGGGCCAAATCATTAGGGTCATCATTTTTAAAAAGAAAACCAGTGTGGTTGTCCTTTACTGCTTCGCAGTGCTCTGGGGTGTCTGATGCAAGCACAAGGGTTTTTTTGGCAAACGCTTCGATTACGGAAAGAGGGGGGCCACCTTCCGACCTAGAAGAACTTATCAACAGATCAAAGGCTGCAATAAATTTCTCACCGTTTTCCTGGAAACCGGTGAGGACGAATTTGTCTGAAATTCCATATTTTAAGGAAAGCCTCTTAATTTCATTAGTTTCTTCTCCTTCTCCCACCAGAAAAAATTTAACCCTTAATTCTTTGGGTAGTTTCTTTACTGCTTCAATCAAGAGTTTTTGGTTTTTTCTCTTGTCTATAGTACCCACAATTCCAGCAATCGAAAAACCTTTCTTTCGAAGCATTTCGATCTCTAAAAGATGGGGGTCGCCTTGAAGGGTTGGGGTGCCTTGCACGGTTGGAAGGATTCCATTGTATAGGATTGAACAATGTTTGTTTTGTAGACCTTTCTTACGAAGCAGAATTTTAGAACTCATTGAAATGGCAATGACCTGATCCAATAATTCCATTACCGATACATCTTTTTTTTCCTGTTCTATGCTTTTATAAATTCCCCATCCGTGCATTGTTTGCAAAACGGGAATTTTTCTTTGTCTAGCACTTGTCGCGATTAATGAAATTAAGGATGGGTTGGCGGCATGGGAGTGAACCAGTTCAATCTCAAGTTTTCGAATATAATTTCTCAGTTCAATTGCGGTTTTATAAACACTTTGATGTTCCCTAGAAAAAGTAGATTCTAAATAAAGGATGGGAATCTGTAAGCTCTTCAGTTCATCGAGATGATTTTGATAATTGGAGTAATCGCCCACTCCATTTTTGGTACATGCAACCCATACCTGATCCCCTCTGGCTTTTGAATTCCTGGCAAGATCGACAACCATTTTCCCTGCACCTCCCTGAAGGAAAGTTGAAATATGGAGTAAATTCATGGATGCAGATGATGAATGGAAGAGTTCGGTCTTGCTACCTTGATTTTTTGCTCGATGGATTTCCAGTGGGTCGAACTCATACAAAGAATGAAAGAAGACGAATCCATATTCTTTTCTAGCAGTACGCTCCTTGGATCCAACACCTTGATCCCACTCCAGTTTTTAGACTTCGAATTTGAATCTAAAATGTGAATTTGCTCACAAGCTCTTTTTTTTAAAAAGGAAAATAAAAACTTTGATTTATGGTTTAGTCCCCATAAATAAATTTTCTTAGCATGATAAAGATCATCAAGATCGAGACTTTGAAGATAGTAATCTTTAAAAGCCAAGATGCTGAAGGAAAATATGGCATCAGTAGTTCGTAGATCTTCTTGGTATCTTTTTAAATACCTAGATCGAGTATTTTTTAGTTCAAATTCGGTGGGGAATGCGGCATCGGGACCAAAAAGAAGAAAATCTTCATCTTCATAAGCAGAAGAAATAACTTTTTGATTATGTTGCATCACTTCACAATTTGTTGAGTTTCCAAGATCCAGAAAATCGGGATCGATTTCATTTCCCAAAAGCAGATCCAAGAGAACTCGGTTGTTTAAAAAGCGTCGGTCTGAAACATTCGAAGAATAAGCAAATTCCATTACATCCAGATCAAAGGCAGCTTTTCCTTCTGCAAATTGTGGAAAGAAGCAAAGTGCTCTTAAACCAAGATCAAGCAAGCATTCATTAAGCAGATTTTTAGGCAATGGGAGTCGGTTTTGTTGCAAATAGTGCAGATACGCATTTTGTATCATGTGCTCATTACGCATTGAAAGAAGGAGTACATTCCTTTCCTCGTACACTTTCGAATCTCTTCTGGAGAGAGCACCTGGGAGCCAGAGCATCTCACCTTTTGCTTCGGGTACGAAGGCTGAGATCAAGCCGTTGCTTACTAATCGCAATGCAAATTCATAATCTCCTAAAACTTCGTACTTGGAATTAAAAAAGCCGACTTTTCTATGAATTTCAGCCCTCCACATAGGTTGGGCCCCATATGGATAGTGAACAAATAAGGAAGCAGGAAAAAAATCTTGGGAGGGGCAAGGAGTCTTCTTTTCGTCTTTTACTGAGGGTTCCAGAGAAAAAACCTTATCAATGTTTCCATAGGCAAGGCTAATCTTACCATCCTCATCGAGAGCATTGCTTAACCTTTCAAGGCATTCCTCGTCGTGTCGGTCGTCCGTGTTTGCATTGCAGAGGTATAACCCCTCTGCATCTTGAATTCCCTGATTCCAAGCTTCATAAAGAGATTTTCTGTTTTCAGTCCTCAAATATTTTATGTTGGTATACTGTTTTTGAAATAACCGAACCACTTCTCCCTCATTCTCCTCGGAACCACTATCAATCACAATAATCTCTAGCAGATTTTTTTGGTAGAGAGTCTGATTGATTAAATCTTCCAGGCATCCAGCAAGGTAAGCGGAGGAGTTGTAGGTGGAAACTAAGGCACTTACCTTCAATGCTTAAAAACTTTATCTTGGTTTTCTCTAAAAAATTCTTTGTATGAATTTTTCATCTCTTCAGTAACTAGGTGGTCAGCAGGGGTCCCCTTGTATTCAAAAGTTTCTATTTCGTTATCATAAAATTCTAAGGGCAAAAGAAATTTTTGATAGCATTTGCTGCTAAGGTTCCGGTGGTAGTCGATGATATCTCCCCCAATCGATCGATATAATTGGAGCATCTTTACATAGGATTCTTGCAAGAATAAAACAGGTTCTTCTGGAAACTTTTTGATTGCAGAACTCATATATCCAGAAGGCTCCCGGACCGAAAAAATAATTCTCTGCGGAAAACCAAACATCTTTTTGTAACCTTCAAACTCTTCCAAGTTTCCGTTCGCTGCTTTAAGCACTAAGTCCAGTTCTCCCTGTTCATTTTTACGACTTCGGTCGAGAAGATTTTTTGCTAAATCACAAAGAAACCTATCTTTATCAATACCACCAGGCATTGCTACAAATGGTTTCAATATCGCACCTAGTCCCCAGTCACTTACACTATGGATTGACTTTTTTCTGATTTGCCTAAGCAAGTAAGTGGACCCAGTCCTCGGAGGACCATAAATATAAATCCATTTAAGCATAACTAAACCTATAAATATTTTTTAACTTGAAACTAGCGAGAATTTTTAGGGCTTAGGTTTATGGTAATTTACTTTTTACCGGAAAGCCCACAACAAACCATCTGGTTGGATTGGTATCTCGTCGGATGTTAAATTAAGTTTTAACTGAAACCCATGCTCCAACAAAAGTTTAATGCAGTCATCATGTTCACTACCATGAGTTCCGACTATTATATTATTGATCTTAGCAATGCTTCCATTCGCACTCCTAAGAGCATCGGTTGCATCCCCTTGAATATCAATTTTTATAAGATCAATCTTTTCAGTTTCTAAGATAATATCTAAGAGTGAAATGTTTTTGGGGATAACCGCATATCGAAAATCAATATCTGAAATATCATTTAACAATGCATTAGCATGAGCATATTTAACCATGTTCTGATCGCCATCGATTCCAAGGACTTTTATCGTTCGGTCAAAAAATTTTGCCTTCAGACTATAATAACCCCAAGCAGACCCGATATCCACAAAAGTTCTAATTTCAGAGTTTTTTAGGATATGATCAAAAACAGTCTCTTCAAAGGGTTCATGCAGGTTGATCGATGTATAGTACCTCTCCAAGGCTGCCTCGTATATGGTATCTTTAAAGCACTGGATACCGTTATTGTATTTATGGATTGGTCTTTTCATTGAGGTAGATGTAATTTGACCATTTTGGCTTTCGGCCAAATTCTCCGACAAGCTTAAATTGGTTCTGCTTCATGTAAGAATTAAAATCTTTAGCTAAAAAGATATTTTCATAACAACGCTCAAAGAACACTTCAGTTACGATTAGATTGAATTGTGAAATGTTGTTTCCAAGGCTTCTGATTATATTTAGGTCTGCACCTTGGCAGTCGGTAACCAGTGTGTCGTATTCCACAAGATCAATAGAGCCATCTTGAAACAAGATATCAAGCCTAGTTGTTTGAAGTTCAATCGTATCGAGGTGATGAAAATTGTCATC
>DEYT01000144.1 GCA_002364975.1 Opitutia bacterium UBA3151
GGGAGTGATTAAAATTTAAACCGCAATTTTAACTCCTCTGCGTAAATAAGCAGGAACATCTAGGTCTTCCCCTTCATAAAGATTGCGAGAAGAGTCATCGAATATACCGCGTTGATTTTTTTCGTCCATAAAGTCGAATGTATTTTGATCAAGTGAATCTTTCTTACGCTTTTTTCGGGACTTGGATGAAGATTTGGAATCTGCTTTTATCTGTTGGCGTAACCTAGACTCATGGGATTGCTTCGCTTTAGTGGAGGAAATCATGAGCTGATCTGCCGAAGGAGCAACATCCGCTTTCATCCCAGCCTCTAAATCAGTGGCACCCAATACAACGATCTGAACGCGGTCACCTAGGTTTTCATCCACATGTGCACCGAAGACGACATGTTCGCCCGCTTTAAATTCATCACGGATTTCCAAAGCAGCTTGGTTGACCGCAGACATACCCATATTGGTGCCACCGGTGATCAAGATAAGAATCGCGTCCGCTGCTTTGGAGACATCAGGAAGGTGAAGCATGGGACAGAGCATAAGCTCGCGTAGAGCTTGGCGAATTCCATCCTGTCCATTTCCTTCTCCGTATCCAAAAAGAGTACGCCCTGCCCGTCGATTGAAAGCTTTTCGCAAGTCAGCAAAATCAACATCGATCATTCCCCTTCTAAAAACAAGGGAGCAAATGGCAGATATTCCTTTACTAACATTTCTTCCTGCCTCGGCAAAACATTCAAGAGCAGTCGCATCCATACCACCGATTTGCAGGAGAGAGTCGTTGGGGAGAGGAACCACTGCATTTGCAAATTTTCTAAGTTCTTCCAAGCATTCCTGAGCTTGAGCATGCCGACTTTTTTCCCAACTAAATGGTAAGGGTGCAAATGCAAAAACAAGGGCTCCTGCCTCACGAGCCAAACGGGCAATAACCGTGGTGGCACCTCCACCCATTCCACCCCCTAAACCAGCGAGTAAAAAAATCATATCAATTCCTTCGAGCTTTTTCCGAATGCTCTCTTTTTCCTCTTCTGCAATCTTTCGACCAATTGCAATTTCACCTCCTGTACCCATACCCCGGGTATGACGGCGGCCTACTAATAATTTATCCGAAGAAATTGAATCGTTCAGGGCACGGGAATCGACATCAACCGCCAACTGTTCAACTCCATTGAAATTATCGAGTGTTAGGCCATCTACTAGGGATAAACCTGCCCCACCTACGCCAATTACCTTGATCCGAATGGAAGGGTTTTCATTTGCGGGGGAAAAGGAATTCTCAGAATCTAAGAAGTTTTCTTGGCTCATATCGTTCTATGTTTCGGAATTTAAAAAATGGATTTAAAATGGGTATTAGGATTTGATTCCAACTAACTCAGCAAATTTACTTAGAAAGCCAGAATCACGCTCCTGTTCTTTTTGCCCGGGTAATCGATGGTCTTGAAGGCCATAGTGAAGAAGGCCCAGAACGGTTGCATTTTCAGGACGGGCAAGTTCGGGTTCAATCCCCGCGGGAAATCCTGCCTTTCGAACCGGCATGCCCATTACTTTGCTTGCTACTTGCTCAATACCGGGGAGTTGAGATCCTCCCCCAGTAAGCAGGATACCACCTTTTAGATCATCAGGGCTAAGTAATACACCTAGTTCCCTACTGATAATTTCAAAAAGTTCTACGATCCGTACATGAATGACATCAGAAATCGCTTTTCGGGGAACTGACCGGTCGCCAATTGTGCGGTCGCCAACCATCCAAACATTTTCATTTTCATCACTTGGATCTGGGGCTGCTTTTCCATGCTCAAGTTTTAATTTCTCTGCATAACGCTCCAAAACGCGTAAACCCATACTGAGGTCTCCAGTAATGTGATCCCCACCCACTGAAACCACACCGCTACATGCAACAAATCCTTGTCGGTAAAGAACAAAATCGGTAACACCCGCACCCAAGTCGATGACTAAGGTACCTGCCCTGCGAAGATCAGGCCCTGCGACCATAGTTGCAGAAGCAATGGAGGAAACAATAAGGTCCGCCACTTCAATATTGTAATTAGAAATGACATGAATTGCGGAGCTCATCGCTTGCTCATCTCCATCAATGGCCCAGTAACTCAAATCCACTTTTTTTCCTTGCATCCCAACCGGGTCAACGCGGACTTGTCCATCAAGCAGAATGGGGGTACGAACAAAATGCACATAATTTCTACCATCGTTGGCTTGTCTCCGTTGGGCTTCTTCAGATGCTCTCTCAAGATCATGGGGAGTAACTCGGTTGTCTGAAGAAGAGACATAGGAAGATCCATGAAGCATACGGCCTTTAAGATGTGAACCAGATTGGGCAAGATATACCGAGTCCACCGTAGTACCAGACATCTTTTCAGCATCGGCAATGGCGGCATGTACCGAAGATGCTACCTTTCGGAAATCCACAATTTCTCCCTTCCGCATACCTTCGTTAGGTCTTGAAGACATACCAACAATGTTGAGGCTGTCATTCTCTCCAACTTCTCCAACCAATGCTTTGGCATG